>CADCQK010000150.1 GCA_902803575.1 Oscillospiraceae bacterium | reverse complement strand
GGCGGCATCTACGGCGGCATCTTCACCCCCACCGAAGCCGCGGCAGTGGCGGTGGTCTACGGCCTGATCATCGGCGTGTTCGTCTACAAGACCGTGAAGCCCAAGGATCTTTACCGCATCTTCATCGACTCCGCCAGCACCACCGCCACCATCATGTTCATCACGGCCTGCGCCAGCCTCTTTGCCTACGTGCTGACCCGCGCACGGCTGGACATGGCGATCTCCAACGGCCTCATTAACTTCACCCACGGCAGCACCTTCCTGTTCTTCATCATCGTGAACATCCTGCTGCTCATCGCGGGCTGCTTCCTGGACTCCACCTCCGCCCTTTACATCTTCACGCCCCTGTTCGTCCCCGTGGCTCAGGCCCTGGGCATCGACATGATCCACCTGGGCGTCGTGATGATCGTGAACCTGGCCATCGGCCTCTTCACTCCGCCTGTGGGCGTGAACCTGTATGTGGCCTGCGGCGTGGCAAACGTGGATCTGAAGCAGATCTCCAAATCGGTGGTGCCGCTTCTGATCGCGTCGCTGATCGTGCTGCTGATTATCACCTATATTCCCGGCATCTCCACCATCTTTACCAGCTGAGGAGGACTGAATCATGAAAGACAATCTCACCATTGCGGAACTGAAAAACAAGTGTGTGGATCTGAAGAAGAACGTCATCTCCATGATCTACAAGGCCCAGTCCGGCCACCCCGGCGGCTCCCTGTCCGTGGCGGACTTCATGACCGCCTGCTACTGGCATGCCATGGATGTGGATCCCCAGAACCCCCGCTGGGAGGATCGCGACCGCTTCGTCCTCTCCAAGGGCCACGTCTGCCCCGCCCAGTACGCGGCGCTGGCCATGAAGGGCTTCTTCCCCATGGAGGTGCTGGACACCCTGAGAAAAGAGGGCTCACCCCTGCAGGGCCACCCCAGCATGACGAAGTGCCCCGGTATCGACATCTCCACCGGCTCTCTGGGCCAGGGCCTCGCCTGCGCTGTCGGCATGGCCATCGCCGGCAAGATGGACAAGAAGAATTACAACGTCTTCTGCGCTCTCGGCGACGGCGAGACCAACGAGGGCGAGATCTGGGAGGCCTGCGGCACCGCCCACAAGTACGGTCTGGACAATTTGATCGTCTTTGTGGACTGGAACAACCTGCAACTGGACGGCACCTGCGACGAGATCATGCCGCTGCTGGATCTGGCGAAGAAATTCCAGGCCTTCGGCTTCGAGACCTTCGAGATCAACGGCAACGACATGGCCGAGGTCGTAGACGCGCTGGACAAGGCCATGGCTTCAAAAAACGGCCTTCCCAAGTGCATCATCGGCAAGACCGTCAAGGGCAACGGCGTCAGCTATATGGAGAATCAGGTGGGCTGGCACGGCGTCGCCCCCAACGACGAGCAGTACAGGCAGGCTATGGACGAGCTGGATCGCCAGTACGTCTGAACTGTGGAGGGATAAGCTATGAAGTTTGAAAAAATGATCGCCACCCGCGACGGCTTCGGCGAAGAGATCGTCGCCCTGGGCAAAGAGAATCCCAACATTCTCGTGGTGGACGCGGACATCGGCAAGAGCTGCAAGACCGGTGCCTTCCGCAAGGAGCTTCCGGACCAGTATCTGAACGTGGGCATCGCGGAGCAGAACTGCGCCGGCGTGGCAGCGGGTCTCGCCACCTGCGGGAAGATCCCCTTCGTGGTCACCTACGCGGCCTTCGGCTCCATGCGCATGTGCGAGATGATCCGTCAGGAGGCGGCCTACCCGAATCTGAACGTGAAGCTGGCCTGCTCCCACGGCGGCGTCACCCCCGCCAACGACGGCGCGAGCCATCAGGCCATCGAGGACATGGGCATCTACCGCACCATCCCCAACATGACCGTCATCATGCCCGCCGACGCTGTCGCCGCCAGAAAGCTGGTCCGCGCCGCCGCGGAGCACGACGGCCCTGTGTATCTGCGCTTTACCAGAGACAAAGTCCCCGTGATCTACGGTGACGACGAGACCTTCGAAATCGGCAAGGCCAAGCTGCTGGGTGAGGGCAATGACGTGGCCATCCTCGCCAACGGCGACACCGTGCGTCTGGCGCTGGAGGCTGCCGAGCAGCTGGCCGCCGATGGCATCAAGGCCAGAGTCCTGGACTTCCACACCATCAAGCCTCTGGACGTGGAGGCCGTCACCGCCGCCATCGAGGAGACCGGCAAGCTCATCACCGTGGAGGATCACAACATCCTGAACGGCCTCGGCTCTGCCGTCTGCGAGGTCGCCGCCGAGCTGGGCAAGGGCAAGGTCAAGCGCATCGGCATCCAGGATCAGTTCGGTCAGTCCGCCCCCTATGAGCGTCTGCTCGCCATCAACGGCGTCACGGTGGAGAACATCGTGGAGCAGGCCAAAGCCCTTATCGGCTGACAAAGGAGAACACTATGAACG
>CADCQK010000149.1 GCA_902803575.1 Oscillospiraceae bacterium | reverse complement strand
TAACGGCGGGGCACAGGTCCCCGCCCTACGGTGGATCATTGCAGCTCGATAAACTGGAATTTGAATTCACCTGAATTCGTTAAAATATTATGTAAACTTTATTTCCTGCGCATACTAACTGCATCATTCCCACTGGAGGGACGCAAATGAAAAAACTACATTCCATCCTGAAGGAGCCCTGGGCGGCCTACACCTTCGCATTGAGCTTCGCGGTGGTGCTGTATCTGGTGATGAGCCGGATCGGGGGTATCCTCTCCTGGCTGGGCTCCGTCTGGCGGTTTTTGCTGCCGGTGGTGATCGGCCTGGTGCTGGCCTATCTGATGGACCCCATCGCCCGCTTCTTTGAGAACGGCGTCTTCCAGAAAATGAAGAACACCACCACCCGAAGGACGCTGTCGGTGGTGCTGGCGATCTTCGTGGTGCTGGCAGTGATCGTGCTGTTCTTCATCGCGGTGGTGCCGTCGCTGATCAGCAGCATTTCCGCCCTGATCGGCAATGCCGACAGCTACTACGACAGCATCATGGACTGGCTGAAAAAGCTCAGTGAATCCCCCATCGGTCAGCATCTGGATCTGAACAAGTTCACCGAGAACATGCAGGACAGTCTCAGCACCCTCATCGACCACGTCACCGACAACATGCAGTCGATCCTCGCCAAGGCCGGCAGCATCGGCAACCAGGTGTTCAACTGGGTGGTGGGCCTGATCATCGCGGTTTACTTCATGATGGGCAAGGCCAGTCTGCTGCCCGGGCTCAACGAGCTGCGCAGGGCGGCGCTGGCAAAGAAGCGCTACGAGGCCCACAACGAATTCTGGCGCCGCTGCGACGAGATCTTCATCCAGTATATCGGCTGCAACCTGCTGGACGCCCTGATCGTGGGCACGGCCAACGCGGTGTTCATGCTGATCTGCGGCATCCCCTATGTGGCCCTGATCTCTGTGGTGGCGGGCGTGACCAACCTGCTGCCCACCTTCGGCCCCATCATCGGCGCGGTCATCGGCGGCATCATCCTGGTGCTGAACAAGCCCGTCTACGCGCTGTATTTCCTGATCTTCTCTCTGGTCATCCAGGCGCTGGACGCCTATGTCATCAAGCCGAAGCTGTTCTCCAACTCCCTGGGCATCCCGGCGGTCTGGACTTTGATCGCCATCATCCTCGGCGGCAAGCTCTTCGGCGTGGTGGGCATCCTGCTGGCCATTCCGGTGGCGGCGGTGCTGGTGTTCCTCTACCACGAGCAGTTCGTCCCCTGGCTCCAGCAGCGCAGCGAGGCCAGAGAGCAAAAGGAAAAGCTCGAGGCCGAAGCCGCCAAAGAAAACCACTCCAAAGCGAAATGATCCTCTCCCTCCATGTGAAAGCGTGGAGGGAGTTTTCTTGCCCAAATTGGAGTTTAACGCTTGCTCCCTGTAGGGCGGGGACCTGTGCCCCGCCGCATCGAATCTACTGCCGGTGAAACGGCGGGGCACAGGTCCCCGCCCTACGGTGGATCATTGCAACGCCCCGATAAACTATAATTTGGCATCTGTTTCGGTTGACATCGGTTTCCGGCGTGATTATAATGTTCGTGTGACATTCATCACACAGGAGGTGGGGAGATGAGCAGCATTCGATCCCTTGCTCGGGCGCAGCTGTCCCATGATCTGGCGCGCTTCTTCCCGTTTTGGTATAAACTGACGCCGATGCAGCAGCGCCGGCTGGCAGACACCTGCACCGTGCGGAAATATCACGCCGGTGCGGACATCCTGCTCCATCAGATCTGCAACGGCGGACTGCTCTTTGTTTACGAGGGCGCGATCCGCGCGTATATCATCTCCCCCCACGGGCGGGAGGCGACGATCTGCCGCCGCTCCAAGGGCGAGACCGGGGTCGTGCTGCCGCTGAACGAGCACAGGGCAGAGAACGTCATCCCCGTCTTTCAGGCGGAGGAGGACAGCCTGATCGCATATATTGCAAAACCGGACGTCTACCGCGCGGCGCTGGAGAATCCCGAGATGCTGGAATTCTACACGGAGGCCACGGCTGCCTGCGTGCAGGAGATCATCAACAGCTTTTTCAGCTTCGCCTTCCTGCCGCTGCAGTCGAGAGTGGCACGGATCCTGCTGGAGCGGGTCAAGGCCTCCGGCGGCGGGCTGACCATCAGCGCCACCCACGAAATGCTGGCCAGTGCCACCGGCACCTCCAGAGAGGTGGCCACCCGCACCCTCGGCAAAATGCAGGCCGACGGGATCCTGCGCACCGGCCGCGGGCAGGTGGAGATCCTGGACCTGAAAAAACTGGAGGCGCTGGCCTCGGTATAACGGAACTTAACTTCTTACGATAAAGGGAGCGATCATTATGCAAGACGGATTTGTACGCGTGGCTGCGGCCTCCGTGCCGGTGACGGTGGCGGACCCGAAATCCAACGCGGAAAAGATCATTGAGCGGATCCGGCAGGCGGACGAAAAGCAGGTGAATCTGCTGGTGCTGCCGGAGCTCTGTCTCACGGGCTACAGCTGCGGCGATCTGTTCTACAACGATCTGCTGCTGGAGCAGGCGGAGCAGCAGCTCATGCGCGTCATCGACGAGACGGCCCGCTGCCTGCCCGTGACGGTGCTGGGCATGCCGCTTCGGTACGAAGGCCGCCTCTACAACTGCGCGGCGGTGATCCACCAGGGCCGGCTGATCGGTCTGGTGCCCAAGACGATCCTGCCCAACTATGCGGAGTTCTATGAAAAACGGCAGTTCACCTCCGGCGCCGCCTTTGGCCCCGACAACACCCGCTACATCACCTTCGGCACCGAGGAAGCCACCGAGAGCTGCCCCTTCGGCACCGGGATGCTGTTCCAGTGCGACAGTATGCCGGAGTTCACCTTCGGGGTGGAGATCTGCGAGGACGCCTGGGCGCCGAAGCCCCAGAGCCTGGAGATGGCCCTCCGCGGCGCCATGATCATCGCCAACCCCTCCGCCTCCGACGAGGTCATCGGCAAGGCGGAATATCGCCGGACCCTGATCTCCTCCACCGCCGGGCGCTACATCTGCGGCTACATCTACGCCAACGCCGCCCCGGAGGAGAGCACCCAGGACGTGGTCTTCTCCGCCCACCATCTCATCAGCGAGAACGGTGCGCTGCTGGCCGAGCACAAGCCCTTCGCAGCCGAGGACGACATCACCTACACCGAGATCGACCTCCACCGTCTGCGCAGCGAGCGGCACCACAACACCAGCTTCACGGATCTGGCATCCCCGGAGCCGGTGGTGCGGGTCATGTTCCACCAGCCGCTGCAGGAGACGCCCCTGAGCCGCACCTTCGAAAAGAACCCCTTCGTTCCCGACGACAGCGCCGATCTGGCGGATCGTGCGGAGCTGATCCTCACCATGCAGTCCACCGCATTGAAGCGGCGCCTCACCCACACCCGCTGCAAGACCGCGGTGGTGGGCATCTCCGGCGGTCTGGACAGCACCCTGGCGCTGCTGGTGATGGTGCGGGCCATGGATATGCTCCATCGCCCCCGCACCGACGTGGTGGCGGTGACCATGCCCTGCTTCGGCACCACAAAGCGCACCAAGTCCAACGCCGTGAAGCTCTGTGAGCTGCTGGGCGTCACCGTGCGCACCGTGGACATCACCAAGAGCGTGCAGCAGCACTTCATCGACATCGGCCACGACGAAGCCGTCACCGACGTCACCTTTGAAAACTCCCAGGCAAGAGAGCGCACCCAGGTGCTCATGGACATCGCCAACGACATAGGCGGCATCGTGGTGGGCACCGGCGACCTCTCCGAGCTGGCGCTGGGCTGGGCCACCTACAACGGCGACCACATGAGCATGTACGGCGTCAACGCCAGCGTGCCCAAGACCCTGGTGCGCTACATCGTCCGCCACGAGGCCATGAACGCCGACGGCGAGCTGAAGGCCGTGCTGGAGGACATCCTCGCCACCCCGGTGTCCCCGGAGCTGCTGCCCGTGGGCAAGGACGGCGAGCTGCTCCAGAAGACCGAGGATCTGGTGGGCCCCTACGAGCTCCATGACTTCTATCTCTACTATATGCTCCGCTTCGGCATGCGGCCGAGAAAGCTCTTCCGGCTGATCCGCGCCGCCCAGGGGGACGCCTACGACGACGCCACCCTGCTCCACTGGCTGGAGACCTTCACCCGCCGGTTCTTCATCCAGCAGTTCAAGCGCTCCTGCCTCCCCGACGGGGTGAAGGTGGGCACCGTGACCCTTTCCCCCAGAGGCGACTGGCGCATGCCCTCCGACGCCAGCAGCGCGGTCTGGATGGACGAGATCGCCCAGCTGAAACAGGAATATCTGAAATAAAAGGAGAACGCCATGAAAAAAAGAATCTCAACTCTGCTGCTGGTGCTGTGCATGGCGCTGGCCCTGATGGTTCCGGCGCTGGCCGTGAACACCACTGTGGACGTGGGCAACGGCGTCACGGTGGAGATCCCCAACCGCTTTCTGCTGTTCACTCCGGCCAACCCCGTGCAGACCCTGCCCGACGGCTCCGTGGTGGATCTCTCCGAAGCCATCCGGTCGGATGACCTGAAGCTCATCGCCATGGACGAGATCGGCGAGGTCAGCATCTCCGTCACCACCGAGCGGAACGACGACAGCAAGGGCACTTCCCTGCTGACCACCCATGTGATGGAGATGAAGGACACCTTCCAGACCGAGTATGAAAAGAACGGCTTCAAGCTGCTGGACTATCAGCCCTTCCAGCACGCCCAGACCACCTTCCTGAAGGCCACCCTCCAGACCAGGGCCGACGGTGAGGATCTGTTCATCCTGCTCTATTACACCCTTTGCGACGGCCGTGAGGTGGGCGTGTCCCTCCAGGCCTTCGACAAGCCGACCCTGGACGCCCTCACCAACGAGGTGGAGCAGGTGGTCACCAGCGTGAAGATCTCCAAGAGCGGCAGCACCGAGCCCTCTCCCGAACCCACTGTGGAGCCTACGGTCGCCCCCACCGCGCAGCCTGATCCCTCCAACGGCTTCGTCGACGTGGCCAAAGGCGCCTACTACTACGACGCGGTGAACTGGGCCGTGAGCAAAAGCGTCACCAACGGCACCGGCCCCAACACCTTCTCTCCCGAGAATCCCTGCACCCGCGCCCAGGTGGTGACCTTCCTCTGGAGGGCCAACGGCTCCCCGAAGGCCTCCGGCTCCAACCCCTTCACCGATGTGGCCGCCGGGACCTACTACTATGACGCCGTCCTCTGGGCGGTCAGCAAGGGCATCACCACCGGCACCAGCGCCACCACCTTCGCTCCCGAGAACGACTGCACCAGAGCTCAGGTGGTCACCTTCCTCTGGAGAGCCAGCAACAAGCCCGCAGCCGCCGGCGGAAGCGGATTTTCGGATGTGCCCGCGGGTCAGTACTACCACACCGCCGTCCTCTGGGCGGTGGGCAGAGGCATCACCAACGGAACCGGCAACGGACTGTTCAGCCCCGATCAGACCTGCACCAGAGGTCAGATCGTCACCTTCCTCTACCGCGCACTCAAGTGAATCGGAACGCCTGCTGTGAGAGATCGCAGCAGGCATTTTGTTTGGAGGCTAAATGATAGTTTATAGTTTATCGGGGAGTTGGATGGAGCAAAGCCTTCCCCTTGAGGGGAAGGTGGCACGGCGGGAAATAGCCGTGACGGATGAGGT
>CADCQK010000148.1 GCA_902803575.1 Oscillospiraceae bacterium | reverse complement strand
CCGACATCCTCCTCGCCGACGAGCCCACCGGCGCCCTGGACTCCGAGACCAGCGTGCAGATCATGGAGATCTTAAAGGAGATCAGCAAGGACCGCCTGATCATCATGGTCACCCACAACCCGGAGCTGGCGGAGCTCTACGCCACCCGCACCGTGAAGCTGATGGACGGTCTCATCATCGGGGACACCGACCCGGTGGCGGCCATCGAGGAGCAGCCGGTGAAAGGGGAGACCCAGCGGCGGCCCTCCATGAGCTTCCGCACGGCGCTGCGCTTAAGTCTCACGAACCTGATGACCAAAAAGGGGCGGACCCTGCTCACGGCCTTCGCGGGGAGCATCGGCATCATCGGCATCGCGCTGATCCTGTCCCTCTCCAACGGCATCCAGCACTACATCGATCAGGTGCAGGAGGATACCCTCACCGCCTATCCGCTGACCATTGAGGCGGAGGCGGTGGATCTGGGCGCCATGCTCACCACCATCGCCGACGCGGGGGAGAACGCCGCGAACCCCGCCCACGGGGACGACCGGGTCTATTCCCAGGAGGTCATGACGGAGCTGATGTCCAATCTCGCCACCATGGACACCCAGGTGAACAATCTGGCGGCCTTCAAGACCTATCTGGAGGACCCCGAGAGCGAGATCAACGACTACATCTCCACCATTCAATACAATTACAACATGGGCTTCGCCGTCTACACCCGGGACCCCGACGGCATCGTGGTGAAGTCCGACTCCGCCGAGATGCTGGAGAGCATGATGGAGAGCATGTACGGCGGCGACTACACCAGCTATTTCAGCAATATGAGCGCCTTCTTCTCCAGCTTCAGCGTCTGGACGAAGCTGCTTCAGAGTGACGATCTGCTGGTCAGCGACCAGACCAAGGGGCGCTACGACCTGCTCTACGGCAAGTGGCCGGAGGCCTATAACGAGATCGTCCTCATTGTGGATGAGAACAACGAGATCTCCGACCTGACCCTCTACGCCCTGGGTCTCAAATCCCAGCGGGAAATGGCCCAGGCACTGATGAACACCATGGCCGGCAACCCCGACACCGTCACCCAGGAGAGCTGGAGCTATGAGGAGCTCTGCGCTTTGGACTTCAAGCTGATCCTGCCCTCCGAGGGCTACCGCTGGGACGACAGCGCCGGCTGGGTGGATCTTCGAGAGACGGAGCAGGGGCTCTCCACCCTCTACGCCGACGAGAACATCGGTGTGCCCTTGAAGATCGTGGGCGTCATCCGCGCCAACGACGCAAACGGCATGAGCTCCAACAACACCAGCGCCCTGGGCTACACCGCCGCGCTGACGGACTACGCCATCGACCGGATCAACCAGCAGTGGATCGTCACCCAGCAGCTGGAGCACCCGGACATCGACGTGTTCACCGGGCTGCCGTTTCCCACGGATGCATCTGAAACCGGGGTGGATAAGGTTGCCGCGGCGAAGGAGTATGTCTATACCCTCAGCGGCGACGCCCTGCGCTCCGTGATGGTGGCGGCGGTCACCACGCCGGCGGAGGCCACCGTGGTGGAGGGCGTCAACGCCGCCATGGAGAACGTGAACCGCGACACCGTGAAGCAGTGGGCGCTGGAAAACAGCGAGACCGGCGACGCAGAGCGGGTCAACGCCATGGTGGACGCCATGGACGACGCCACCCTGATGAACTACGCCAGAAACACCGTCCGGCAGATCGTGGAGCAGCAGTACCGGGAGCAGATGGGCGCCATGTACGCAGGCTTCTCCGGGGAGTACATTCTCTACAACATGACGGTCTTCGACTACCAGTGGGAGTACATCTACGACACCTACCTCACCGCCCCGGAATCCGAAACTGCCGTCAGCTATGACATCAACCTGAAAAAGCTGGGCTATGTGCAGAAGAGCAGCCCCAGCCAGATCAATCTTTACGTCTCAGCCTTCGCAGACAAGGACAAGGTGGCGGAGTACATCGACGATTACAACCAGAGCGTTGCGGACGATGACGAGATCTCCTACACCGACTACATCGCCCTGCTGATGAGCAGCATCACCAAGATCATCAACGCCATCAGCTATGTGCTCATCGCCTTCGTGGCCATCTCTCTGGTGGTGAGCTCCATCATGATCGGCATCATCACCTACATCTCCGTTCTGGAGCGGACGAAGGAGATCGGCATTCTCCGCGCCATGGGCGCCAGCAAGCAGGACATCTCCCACGTGTTCAATGCCGAGACCCTGATCGAGGGCTTCGCCGCCGGAGCCATCGGCGTGCTGGTGGCCCTGCTGCTGCTGATCCCCATCAACCTGATCGTGCGGCACCTGACCCACATCGACAATCTGAGAGCGATCCTTCCGTTCTTTGGAGGCGTCGCGCTGATCATCATCAGCATGATCCTCACCTTCATCGCCGGCTTGATTCCCTCCCGTTACGCCGCCAACAAAGACCCCGTGGTGGCCCTCAGAACCGAATAAACAAAAAGAAAAAGCACTCCGACAAGGGGTGCTTTTTTGCTGCATATAGGTGAGAGAATGATAGTTTATCGGGATATGAATTCATCCACCGTAGGGCGGGGACCTGTGCCCCGCCGCAAAAAATTGACGTTGGATCAACGGCGGGGCACAGGTCCCCGCCCT
>CADCQK010000147.1 GCA_902803575.1 Oscillospiraceae bacterium | reverse complement strand
GCATAAGCGTTACCAACGACCGGACTGCTGCAAACAAGCGGCAGTCCGGTTTTTCATCACGACAGAACCGTAGGGCGGGGACCTGTGCCCCGCCGTTGATCCGGCAGCACATTTGATGCGGCGGGGCACAGGTCCCCGCCCTACAAACGATTATTCTGCATTCCCTTGCATACTTTCCACAGAAAGGAATCTTCTATGTCCTATCAGACCGTCATCGTCCTCGATTTCGGAGGACAATACAAAGAACTCATCGCCCGCCGGGTGCGGGAGTGCGGGGTCTACTCCGTGATCCTCCCCGGCGACGTGGACCTGGAGCGCATCAAGAGCATGGCGCCCATCGGCATCATCCTCACCGGCGGCCCCGACAGCGTCTACCGGGAGGGCGCGCCCCGCTGCGACAAAGCCCTTTTTGATCTCGGCGTGCCGATCCTGGGCATCTGCTACGGTCTGCAGCTGATGGTCTACTCCACCGGCGGCACCGTCTCCCCCTGCGACGTCAGCGAATACGGCAGAACCGAGATGACCGTGGACACCGCCTGCGTGCTGTTTCGCGGTCTGGCCGCTTCTCAGATCGGCCTCATGAGCCACACGGATCAGGTCTCCGTCCTGCCGGAGGGCTTCCGGAACGCCGGCAGCACCGACCACTGCCCCAACGCCGCCATCGCCAACGACGATCGCAGGCTCTACGGCGTCCAGTTCCACCCCGAGGTGGAAAACACCCCCAACGGCACCACCATGATCCACAACTTCCTCTATCAGGTCTGCGGCGCCACGGGCGACTACGACATGCGGGACTACGAGGCCGTCATGATCGAGCAGATTCGAAAGCAGGTGGGCTCCGAGCACGTGATCCTGGGCCTCTCCGGCGGCGTGGACTCCAGCGTCTGCGCGGCGCTGCTGGCCAAGGCCATCCCGGGGCAGCTCCACTGCATCTTCGTGGATCACGGCCTCATGCGGAAAAATGAGGGCGACGAGGTGGAGGCCGCCTTTTCCGGCAGGGATCTGGATTTCATTCGGGTCAACGCCGAGGCCCACTTCCTGGAAAAGCTCAAGGGCGTCACCGATCCCGAGCAGAAGCGAAAGATCATCGGCGCGGAGTTCGTCAGAATGTTCGAGGCCGAGTCCGCCAAGCTGGGAGACGTGAAGTTCCTGGCCCAGGGCACCATCTACCCCGACGTGATCGAAAGCGGCGCCTGGAACTCCGCCACCATCAAAAGCCACCACAACGTGGGCGGCCTTCCCGACGACATCCGGTTCACCGGTCTGGTGGAGCCGCTCCGGGGCCTGTTCAAGGATGAGGTCCGGGCGCTCGGCCGTCAGCTGGGTCTGCCCAAGGCCTTCGTGGAGCGGCAGCCCTTCCCCGGCCCCGGTCTGGCGGTGCGCGTGATCGGTGAGATCACCAAGGAGAAGCTGGACATGCTCCGGGACGCCGACGCCATTTTCAGAGAGGAGATGGCCAAGGCCAGCGCCGTGGCGGATCAGTATTTCGCCGTCCTCACCGACACAAAGAGCGTGGGCGTCATCGGCGATTTCCGCACCTACGGCTACACCGTGGCCCTCCGCGCCGTGCGCACCACGGACTTCATGACCTGCACCCCGGCGGATCTGGGCTTCGACCTGCTGACCCGGGTGGCCAGCCGCATCCCCAACGAGGTCAAAGGCATCAGCCGCGTGGTCTACGACATCACGGGCAAGCCCCCCGGAACCATCGAGTGGGAATAAGGCAGCATCTGGCTCAAAACGTGCTGAATGATCCTGAAAAACTTGAAGCAGCAGACATTCTTCGGAGTGCCTGCTGCTTTCTATTGATTTTCAAGGAGATGTCATGTATAATTATAATGCGAATTTACAAAAGGAGCGTATACCAATGATCTGCAACGCTATCGTTTGCTAACTGAATAGAGGCGCAGAGCGTGATGGAGGGGTATACCCCTCTGGTTTCGTGCGCCCATTTTTGAGTAACTTTCGAATCGTGGGAACCGCAGGATGCAGCCACAACGGGAGCTGCTTCGCTGCGGCATTTTTATACCTATTTTCATCAAACTGCAAGGAGAGAAATAGTATGAAACTCGTTGACATTACACGCGATAACTGGGAAGACGTCATTTTCCTGACCACAAACGAAACCATTACGGTCAAGGGCAGCGATGCGCCTTATGAGGCAAAAGGCATGCCGTCGCTCTGCGAGGATCATGTGGCGTCGAACGCTCTGTCCATCGTCCAGTCGGTCTATGAGGACAGCTGGGTCATCAAGGCGATCGAGCACGATGGGAAGCTGATCGGCTTCACCATGTATGGGTGGAGCGAAGAGGAAGCAGTCTACGAGCTGTGCCGGCTCATGATCGATTTCCATTATCAGAACCAGGGCTACGGAACCCAGGCGATCAAAATGATCCTGGAGGAGATGAAGTCCCGGTTCGGATGCAAGGAGGTCTATCTGTCCACCGGCCCTGACAATGTCAGAGCAAAACACGTATACGAGAAGTGCGGCTTCCGCTCCGAACACAAGATGCTGGATGACGAGGAGCTGTTCAAGATCGTTCTGGATGAACAATGATTGATTTTTGAAGGTGATTTTATGGATAAGAAAACTACAATAAAAAACCTTGCCCGTGCGTCCTTTGAAAAGGGCGGCTTCAACGGGGCGTGGCTCTACGCGGAAAAAGGCGAGATCGTCTCGAAGGGCGCGCTCGGCTTCCGGGACCCGGAGGACAAGCAGCCCCTGACGGAGGATTCGATCTTTCAGCTCGCCTCTGTCACCAAGCAGTTCACAGCCGCGGCAGTTATGCTGGCCCGGCGGCAGGGCCTGCTCGACCTCGACGATGAGATCACAAAGTACTTCCCCGAGATCCCGTATCCGGGCGTGACGGTCCGGCATCTGCTGACCCACACCAGCGGCATTCCCGATTACTTTGATGACGCGGATTGGTTCATCAAGATCTGGAAGGAAGAAAAGCGAGTGCCCGGCAACAACGAGATCCTGCGCTTCCTCTGCGAAACCAAAGCGAAGCCCTACTTCGCCCCCGGGGAAGGATTGGAATACTCCAACACCGGCTACAACCTGCTGGCACTGCTGGTGGAGCAGCGCTCCGGCGTCCCCTTCGAGGACTTCCTGCAAAAGAACATTTTTGCGCCGGCCGGCATGACCGCCACCCGCTGCTGCCACATCCGCAGAGACGGCGTCCCCTTTGAAAACTACGCGCAGGCGACGGTGTTCGAGGACGGCAAATACGTTGCCGACGTGGACTCCGACGAGTACGGCGACGTAGCCGCCTTTGACGGTCTGAACGGCGACGACTACGTGTATACCAACATCTTCGACATGCTCAAATGGGACAGAGCGCTGCGCGAGGGCAAGGTGCTCACGCTGGAAGAGCAGCAGCTCATGTACACGCCCGCAAAACTGGGCAACGGCGAGGACGCTGTTCTCGACGAAGACGAGGGGCTGGGCTACGGCTTTGGCTGGGGCACCGGCCGCGACGAGAAGCTGGGGCGGATCGTCAGTCACAGCGGCGGCATGCCGGGCGTTGCCACCTGGTTTGAGCGCTTCATCGACGCGGACAGGATGCTTGTCATCCTGACCTGCCGCGATTTTGCGGATGTTAGAGCATACCTGTCCTTTGAGAAGGGTCTGAAGCGTATCGCGAGAGGCAAAGAGCCCGAATCCGTCGTAGCCATCGAGGATATCGCAATCAAAGATCCGGACAAGTCGAAATGGGAGTGCTTCTGCGGGAAGTACGAGCATCCTGAGGACGCCGATTTCATCGTCGACGAGGTTTGGATGCAGGACGGCGAGCTTTACGCAAGATCCATCGACGAGGACGGGGACGAGATGCGCTTCCGGCTCTATCCCATCGGCGAGAATGCGTTTGGCCGCAAGGGCGGCATGATCCAGCTGACCTTCGGCGACGGCTGCGTGATGTACGACGATTTCACCTGCAGGAAGCTGTAAGCATACGGAAAGTGAATGGCTCTGCCGACATCAAACGTCAGCAGAGCCATTTTTGTTGTGCGCGGCTTATTTCAATACAAGCTCATAGGGGTTCACCGTGCCGTCGCTGTCGATCCATTCTCCGGAAACGGCGATCTCGGTGATGCTGTCCATGTCCGCCAGCCGGTTGAAAGCGATCCAATGATTCTCGAAATCATCGCTGCCGGCGTGCACGGCGATGTTGTGCAGATCCGATCCCAGCACGACATATTCGCTTCCGTCCGCATAGCGCACGGTGATCGCGTTTTCGGCCTTTTCGGCGCCCGGGCCGATGTCATAACGGAGCGTCATGCCCACGGGGGACACCTCGGCTTTCACACCCTCTGCGGAGAAGCTCCGGACACCGACCTTCTGATCGGTCGGGAGCGGAATCGAAGCAGTGGGCCACGCAGAAGGATCCTGCTCCGGCTGCAGAAGCTGCAGCTTCAGCGAGAGATCCTCCCCTGCTGTCAGGGTTTCCAGCGGCGTCACATAGAGGACATAATCGGCCTGCGTGTCCGTGAAGCCTTTCTCAACCAGATATTCGCGGCTGTCCAGGAAGCGGTTTTCTCCGCTGCTGCGCTCCACGTCCATGCTGAATGCCGGATGGTCGCCCATTACCTCGCCGTCGTTGTGAATGCCGTGGCCGTCGGGGTTTTCCACATGCACCGTCAGCGCGCCGATGCCGTTTTCATCCAGCACCATGTTTTCCAGCGTGAAGGTGTAGTTTCCGAGCCGGACGCTCTGACCGATTTCCGTGACATACGCGCCCACCAGCGCCTCGGCCTTTTCCGCATCCACATCCACGCGCTCCACAGCGGGAAAATGCTCGATCTTGTCGAGACCTTCGCCCTTGCCGGGGAGCACCACGTCATGCGCCTCCTGCCCGGTTATGCCAGTGCCGAACACATTTTTGAAAAAGCCGTTGTGATAGGCCGCCAGCGCGGTGATGCTGAGTGCCAGGGCCAGGGCCGCCGCCAGAATGAGCACGCCGGGGCGTTTGCGCCGGACGATTTTCGGCGTGCTGTCTGCTTGAATCTTTTTCATTGCGTTCTCCTTGATTCGTTCCGTGGAGACGCCTTGCTGCTCTGCAAGACCGACGTCCGGGGCCTCCAGGTTGTCCAGCAGATCGGAAATGTTCACTTGCATGTCAGGTGCCTCCTTTGTCCAAAAATTCCTGTTCCAGTACATTTCGAAGCTTTTCTCTCCCCCGCCGCAGCCTGGTTTTTACGGTTGAGAGGTTGAAGTCCATCTCCCGGGCGATCGTCTCCAGCTTTTGCCCGTAGTAATAGTGCCGCAGGAAGATCTCCCGATCCGGATACGGCATCGCAAGCACCGCCTCCCGCACCAGCCGATCCTGCTCTTGCCGCAGGATCTCTTCTTCTGCCGAATCCCTTTCCAGGATCAGAACATCGTCCTCCAGCGGGAGGGTCTCACCGGCGGTGCGCAGCTTGTTTTTTGCGGTGTTTCGAGCGACCGTGCCCAGCCAGCTTTTCAGTGAGGACGGCTTGATGGTCTCGGCATGCTTCCAGAGGGCTGCAAACACATCGGCAGCGACCTCTTCCGCATCGGCGGAGGACATGGACTGCCCGACGATGTGGAACGCGACTGTGTACACATAGGCGCTGTATCGCTCGATGATCCACGCGAGTGCATCCTCGGAGCCCTTTTGCAGCGCGCGGAGCGCTTTTGCGTCGTTCAAGCCATCACCTCCTCCGGATCAGTTCTTCTTGAACGGCCGTTCATTCATAATAACACAAAGTACGCTGAAAAGGTTTCATTTACAAACCTGTTTCTAAAAAAATAGTTTACATAATATATAAAAACAGAGGCATGGAACATTCCGTGCCTCTGTTTATTTTGCAAGAATGGTGATCCCCTTCATCAGCAGCATCAGGCCCATGGTGATGATGAGCATGGTGCTGGCTTTGAGGATGTATTTGTTGTATTTCCGGGTCAGCGCGTCGCCGAGAAGGCCGAAGAGCAGCATGCACCCGCAGGTGCCGAGCCCGAACACCAGCATGATCTCCGCGCCTTTCAGTGCAGATGCGCTGGACGCCGCCACGAACCACAGGGACGTGAGCATCCCGCAGGGCATCACGCCGGTGAGCAGCCCGATGAGGAAGGGCTTTCCTCTTCTGCCGCAGGGGCTGGGGAGTCCCGGCCGGAGCTTTCTCAGCAGCGGCACGCCCCACATCTGCAGACCGATGAGGATCACAAGCCCGCCGGCGATGATGAACACCGCGCTTTTCATCCCCGCGCTGAACACCAGGGCGCTGCCCACCGCGCCGAAGATGAAGCCCATGACCGTATAGCCGATCATGCGGCCGCCGTTATAGCCCAGGGCGTTGTGCTGGGTGAGCATGATGCCGCCGCACATGCCGATGCAGTGGACGCCGCCGAGAAGCCCGGTGAGAAACACCAGTCCCAGCGACATGCCCTGCTCCGCCATGGGCATGGGCACCGCAGCCATCAGCCTGGTCAGCAGAAAATACAGCGCGACGATGCAAACGATGCCCAGCGCGTCGGAGAGCAGATTGCTTCTCCCCTTTCCCACCGGGTAGCCCATGTTGGCGAGCTGCGCCTCGATCTCCTGCTCCGTGATGCGGTCGGGGTCATATTCCACCGTGACCTCGCTTTTGATGTAGCCGGTTTTGGCTGAGAGAATGCCGTCCACTCTTTTCAGACGGGCGTTGATCTCATAGGTGCAGTTGGGGCAGATGATCCCGTCCACCCTTTTTTGAAATACCATGGTACTCATGCCGAGCCTCCCAGATGCAGCAGCTTCGCAGCCAGCCGTTCCAATGCCGTGGGCTTCCGGTCGAAGGGCGGATAGCCCAGCTCCGTCAGCTTCTCGCGCAGCTGCGGTTCCGTCACGATGGCGGGGTCGTACTTCACCGTCACCAGCGACTGGAAGTAAGCCACGTCCGCGTCGATGACGCCGCGCTGCTGCAGGAGGCCCGTGATGATCAGCTCCGGGCACTGGACACACCAGATGCCTTTCACATAGGTTTTGAAAACCGCATCCTGCATCAGCGGTCACGCTCCTTTTTCGTTCCAAGCTTCTGCAGCCGCAGGGAGTTCATCAACACGCCGATGGAGCTTGCCGACATGGCCATGGCGCACAGGGACGGGTGCAGGAGTCCCGCTGCCGCTGCCGTGATTCCAACGAGGTTATAGCCCAGGGCCCAGCGGAGATTCTGCCGCACCACAGTCATGGTTTTCTTCGAAATGGAGAGCGCCTCGGTGAGCTTTGTGAGATTCCCCGAAGGCAGGAGGATCCCGGCGGACGCAATGGCCACGTCCGAACCGGTACCCATGGCGACGGAACTGTCCGCCGCGGCGAGGGCGGGGGTATCATTGATGCCGTCGCCCACCATACAGACCGTTTTTCCCGCATCCTTCAGCGCCTTGATCTTCTGCACCTTGTCCTCCGGCAGGACGCCGGAGAGGACGTGATCGACGCCGACCTTCGCCGCGATGGCCTTGGTGGTCTCTTCGTGGTCACCGGTCAGGATCCAGAGCTCTTTGCCCTGCGCTTTCAATGCGGAAACGGTATCGGCAGCATCCGGACGCAGCACATCCGCCACAGCGAGAACGCCCAGCAGTTTTCCGTTTTTCGAAACGCAGAGCTCCGTTTTTGCTTCTTTTCTCAGATCCGGCAGCCGCTCCAGCTCCGTGAGCTTCACGCCGCGCTCAGACAGCAGCGCACGGTTGCCGCAGAGGACTTCCGCTCCCCCGATGTCGCCCGTTACCCCGCGGCCTGCGAGGTAGGCGAAACCGGTGACCGCCTGGGGCTCGAAATCGGAAACATACTCCTTTGCGTAAGCCGTCACGGCTTTGGAAATCGGGTGATCAGAACAAGTCTCGATGGAGGCGGCAGCAGAAAGCAGTTCCTCTTCTGTCACACCCGGCAGCGGACAGAGATCCGTGAGCTGCGGCTCGCCGAGGGTGAGGGTTCCGGTCTTGTCGAAGACGACGGTGTCGGCCTTCCACGCAGTTTCCAGCGCGCTACCGTTTTTGAAGAGCACACCCCGCTCCGCCGCCGCGCCGGAGCCCACCATCAGCGCCGTGGGGGTGGCGAGCCCCAGCGCACAGGGACAGGCCACCGTGAGCACATCGCAGGCGTTCAAGATCGCCCGCTCCAGATCGCCTTTTTTCAGTTTGAAGAACCACAAAGCGAAGGTGCCCGCCGCAGCGGCAATCACGCCGGGAACAAACCACTGCGCCACCGTGTCGGCAAAGCGCTGCACCGACGCCTTTTCCGTCTGGGCCTGCCGCACCATGGCGACGATCTGCTGCAGGACGGAGTCCTTCCCAAGGGTCGTTGCCTCATAGTTGACGGAGCCGGAGCGGTTCAGACTGCCGCCCACCAGCTTGTCGCCTGCGGCCTTGTCCACCGGCATGCTCTCACCGGTGAGCATGGATTCGTCCACGGCACAAGTTCCGCTGAGGATCACGCCGTCCGCGGGTACCCGCTCCCCGGGGCGGAGCAGGATCTCGTCCCCGGTGCGGATCTGGTCTGCCGCCAGCTCCCGCCACGCCCCGTCTCTGCGCACCATGGCGGAGGCGGGCTGGAGCCGCAGGAGCTTCCGGATGGCGGCGCCGGCCTCCCCCGCTGCCGCCTGCTCCATATATTTGCCGAAGAGGATCAGGCTCAGCAGCACGCCCTGAGAGGTGAAGTAGAGGGTGAAATTCTTCTTTCTGGTGAGGGCCACAAAGCTGCTGTAAAGCCAGATGATGGAGCCGGAGAGGGAGACCAGAAGATCCATGCCGAAGGTACGATTTCTCAGATTCCGCACCGCGCCCTGGTGAAAATACCGCCCCGGGCCGAACTGCAGTGCCGTACCCAAAAGAAACTGCGCTTTCGGGTGCAGCTCCAGCATCAGCGGCGCGGTGAGTGAGGCCGCAGTGACCAGCTCCCGCAAAAGCCGCATTCTGGTGTCGAGCTGGTGGTATTCCTCCCCCGCCCGGAAATCGGTTACCTCCGCTTCTGCGCCCGCGGAGTGCACGGCCTCCAGCAGAGCTCGGCTGTCGATGCCCACGGGCCGGAACGACACCATGAGCCTTCCGTCCTCCCGATCCTGTACGCCGCACACACCGTAGACGTCCCGCAGCGCAGCCTTCACGGCAGCCGTATCCGCATCTGCGGAAAGCGCAAGATCCGCCTCCTCCATGGGGACGCGGTATCCGGCCTTTTTCACATACAGGACCACATCCTCCAGCGTGAGGACTGTATCGTCATAGCGGAGCTCCAGGGTTCCGGCGGTGTAGTTTACCGATGCGTGCTGGACGCCCTTTTGCCGCCGGATCGAGCGCTCCAGCGTCGAAGCGCAGGCGGCGCAGTCCATACCGAGGACGGTCAGCGTAATGGTTTTCATGGATGACACCTCTCAGTCGTCCCCAAAGGCTTTACTTCTCCAGCTGCTCCTTATGCTCCTTGCGCATCTCCAGCATTTTCTTCGTCATGGGGACGCACAGCACCACCAGATCCAGCAGCAGCGCCCAGTCGTACCACTTGATGCCCTGGATCCACTGGCCCTCGTGCCAGACGCCCTTATTGATCTTGAAGTAGTTGTTGTTCCAGACGCCCCATACGTCGGTGGTGGGCTTCCAGAAGTGCACCTTGTTGAAGGCCACCGTGGTGAGCAGGCTTCCCACCGCTGCCGCGCTGAAGGCGGAGGGGCGCTTGCTGCGGATCAGAAACTCCGTCACCGTGGGCAGCACGTAGACCGCCAGATTGATGACCCAAAGCTGCAGCGGGATGTGATAGTGCCAGCGGCGGGCCTGCAGGATGTGATCCGCGTCGTGGGCCAGCGTCATGCCCAGCAGAGCGAGATTCCATTTTTCCACCTCGGCAGCAGTCTTGTCATCCAGACGGCTGTCCAGAAACTTCGCGGTTTTCTTTTCCTGTTCCAGTGTCATGATCGGTTCCTCCTGTTATTTTTATTATCCACTTGGTCTATATTGACCGTTTGGTAAGTAAAAAATATCATAGGATCTGCCGTGTGTCAAGAGTTTTATTGACCAATTGGTAAATGTGT
>CADCQK010000146.1 GCA_902803575.1 Oscillospiraceae bacterium | reverse complement strand
GCGCGCCATGAGGATGGAAAAGCTGGTGAGCGGGATATCGGCGGGCAGGATCGCGTCCACCTTCTCGAACACCTGGCTGTCCGTGATGACCATGGCGGGTTTATGTGAAAGCTGCTTCAAAGTATCTCCCAGTTCCGTTTCTCTGGTGCAGACCGGAATGGCGCCGCAGTCGAGGATGTCCCGCAGGACCTGCTGCTGGGGCAGGATCAGACGCCCCTTGGGAGCGGCCTTGTCAATGGGAATCACCAGCACCACCAGATCCAGCGGCTTCAGAAGATCCGACACCAACGGCTGCTCGGTCAAAACGCCCTCGCCCAGCTTCGCCAGCTGCTCCTTGCATTCCCAGATGTTCGTCTGTTCCGTGGCACTGACGTAGATCTCGTGCTCAGAGGGCGTCGGAACCGTTTCCAGCAGATCCGCCTTGTTCCACACGATCAGGTATGGCAACTTTTTCTCGTGGAAGAGCGCCAGCAGTTCCTCGTCGCACTGCTGCATGCCCTCCACAGCGTCCACCACCAGCACCGCCACATCCGCCCGGTTGAGCTCCTGTCTGGTCTTTTTGACGCGCAGCTCGCCCAGAGCACCCACGTCGTCGAAGCCGGGGGTGTCCACGATCAGCACCGGGCCGATGGGCAGCAGCTCCATGGCCTTCCGCACCGGGTCGGTGGTGGTGCCGCGGGTCTCAGAGACGACCGCCAGCTCCTGTCCTGTGATGGCGTTCACAAGGCTGGATTTGCCCGCATTGCGGCGGCCGAAAAATGCGATATGTACCCGCTCGCCGGAGGGGGTGTCGTTCAAACTCATAGGCTCGCTTCCTTTCGCAGAGCGTCGTAGTCGATGTTAAAGAGATCTTTCATGGTTTTCCGGAAGCATCGTCCGGAGAAAGCCTCGTGGGGCAGTTCGATCACTTTCGCCCCTTTGGGGAAAATTGGACGGTACAGCGGGTCTGCAATCACCACATTTGCATCTTTAAGAGCGCTTTCCGCTTCTTCCTCCCCCACAACTGACAGAGTGTTGGGGTTCAGGAGCGCTTCGCAATCCTCCAGAGGGCAGAGCACCGTTCCGGGGAGATCCAGCGCCGCCAGAACAGAGCCCATGGTCACAGGCTCCCCAATGGCGAAGATTCCGGATTCGGTTGGATGCAGCCGCTCGGAAAGCGGGAATTGGTTTTCGCCGGTCTCCACAGCTTTTCGAATGGCGGAAAAGATGGTTTCGGAAAACGCACCCACGGGTGTGCCAACCACATAGGGCGTACCGAAGCGCTCCCGCAGCACCTGAGCAGTCCTGAGCCCGATGGCGGAAACCGCCAGATTCACCGAAGCCTCGCCGGAATGAGAAAGCGTCTCCAGCGTATCCCCCATGGCCCAGCAGGTATGTACAGAAAAGCCAGCGCGTTCCACCGTATCTCTGAGGGCATCGGCGGAGCCATCAGCAGCGAAGTCAAGCGGCGTTACGCCGAGGAGATTCACGGAATCAGCTTTCTTTTCTTCCGGTTCAGCCACGAACCGTTTTGCGATCTCCGCCAAGGCCATGCCCGCGCCGGGGACATAGTCGTGCATGCCGTTGGTAGGAATGTAGAAGGTCGGGATGCCGGTTCTCTGCTGAATGATCCGGCTGATGGCCTCGAAGTCCGTGCCGTTCAGATATGGGATCGGAGAATTCACCAGCGTGATAAACTTCGGGTGCAGATTCAGGGCCGCGTCCACGGTGTCGTCGATCAGCTTTTGGTCGTTGCCGAAAACCGCGTCGATCTCCGCGAGACCGGAGATGAAAATGAGACTGTCGTGGTCGTACCAGCGGGTCTCGTCGTGGGTGTTGTAAGTGGAGTTGCAGCCGGAAGGGTCGTGGATGACCACCATGCCGCCCAGCTCAAACAATGCCGAGCAGACGCCGGAAACGTCCCCGGTGTAGCAGGGTATGATGCGATAGCTCGTATTCATATGCAGCTTACACACCCCAATCCCTTCCGCGGGACAATGTCCCGGGTGTCTTTCTCATTTTGATAAGCGTCGATCAGCAGATCGCAAAGTCTTCGGATGCCCGCATAGCCCCAGAGGCCGCCGCCCTGGACCACGTTCACGAAATAGGGCGTGGAGGTGAACCATGCCGCCTTCGGGCCGATGGCGAGGGTCTTTTCCAATCTCGTCCGATCCGCAATGCGCTGCTCCGGCAGGATGATGGAACGCAGCTCCAGATCCGGGGCGTTTGCTTTCAGCCAGTCCAGCGCCGGCCGCTCCGCTTCATCCACGGCGTCGAGATAGACCTCCGTGACCCGGAAGCCGTGGCGCAGCAGCAGCTTCGTCAGCTCCAGCGGTCTCGGGTGGAAGAGCATATCGATAGCGATGGGTGTATCCCCGATCACGGCACGGGCATTGGCCAATGCCGCTTCGCATTGCCGCTGTTCTTCCAGAGTGTCCAGCGGTTTCAAATGAAGTGCATCGGTGAGTTCCTCTAAGGATGCCGCAATGCAGTCATAGTCAAAGCTCATGGGGAGGTAAAGACAGGGTCTATTCAGACGTTTTGCCGTCTGGGTGATGCCGAATGTTCCTCCCGGGTAGGTGACGAGGAAGGTCTCCCCTTCTGCCAGATGCAGATAGTCAGCATAGGTTTTGCAGTCCTGCAGTTCTCGGAGCGCATAGCCGTTCTTCGATAAGAGTCTTCGAATGTCGGCGTCCGACTCCAGCGCAAATTCCGCCCCCAGAAGGGTGACGGTCTTTTCCTCCGCCGGCAGCGGCAGCAGCGGATCGTACATGACCTTTCTCAGTCTCTGATCCGGCGGCAGGCCGTGCTTTTGCATGATGGGATCCATCCACGCCCGGACGAAATCGATCTCCGGAAACTCCTGCTCCAGTGAACGGTAGATGCTCTCCATATCCACGCCCATGAAGTGATGGGTACAGACCGGGAACACCGCCACGCAGGGAGGCAGCTTCGGGAGCTTCCGAAGCACATCCGCAATACCGTCCCGGGTGGCCTCCCAGATGGTGCCGTCCACCACATCCTCTTCTCTGAGCAGAACGAAGGAAAAACGATCTGAAGCAGCCATCTCCGCCGCCGTCAGCACCACGCCGCGCATGCAGTTGACGCCGCAGACGTAGATCTGGTGCAGCTCCGGGATCTGCATGGCGATGTGGACAATGTTCCAGTTTTCGTGCACCGGCGGGTTGAACTCCAGCTTTTGCGGAAAAAGCGGATCCCCCGCGGTCTCCGGGGTGCGCACCGTGGGGCCAAGACGCCTCAGCATAAGGCATCCTCCCCCAGTACAGCGGCAGCCAGCTTCCGATAAGCCTCCGCCATGTCACTGACCGGAAAGGCTTCCAGCACCGTCTTGCCCAGTTCCTCGGCGTCGGTGACGATCTCCGAATGGGGCAGAGACGCGATGACACGGCTGTGAAAATCCTCGCTGAGTTCCTGCACCTTGGCGTCCTCGTTTTTCACGTTTCTGCGGTTCAGGATAAAGCCGCCCAGCTTCGCGTAGCCGCGGTCCTTGAAATTCTCCAAAGCCATGGCGATGTTGGCCGCAGCGTGGATGGCCATATTTTCACCGGAGGTGAGGATGTAGACCTCGTCGGCGTAGCCGCCCCGCATGGGCATGGAGAAGCCGCCGCAGACCACATCGCCCAGCACATCATAGAGGACAATATCAGGCTGATAGGTATCGTAAGCGCCGTAGTCCCGCAGCTTGTCCAGCGCGGTGATGATGCCGCGCCCGGCGCAGCCGCTCCCCGGAGTGGGCCCGCCGGCTTCCACGCAGATGATTCCTTTGTAACCGATCCGCACCATATCCTCCAGGGTAAAGGGCTGCTTCGCTCTCACCAGGTCCAGAACAGAAGTCAGCGCCGCGCCGCCTCTCAAAGCAAGTGTAGAATCTGCCTTGGGGTCGCAGCCGATCTGCATGACCTTCAGGCCGCGCTCGGCAAAGGCCACCGCCAGATTGGAGACCGTGGTGGACTTGCCGATGCCGCCTTTTCCGTAAAACGCAAGCTTTTTCATAGGTTACTCCAGCTTCGTGACCACGTTGGAATACGCGGTCTTGGTCATGACCCCGGGCAGATTCCCCAGCTTCCCCGAAAGGGCGCTGATGATGTCCTGGGGTGCGTCGATGGCGACGCTGATGATATTGATGCCCTTCTCCCGATAAGGGATGCCCATGCGGCCGATGATGTACTCGCCGGCGTCGCTCAAGAGGGCATTCAGGGTATCCGTATTGGTCTTCGCGTCCACGATGATGGAGATCACCGCAACGCGGGTTTGGGTCATATCCATGTCATCGCTCCTCAGCAGATGCGCGGCAGCAGTTCGCCGCCGGGCTGCGGCAGCAGAGTTTCCGCGCCGATCTCGGTTTTCATGACCACCCAGCCGGGCTGCTCCGCCGTGATCTCTCCGATGATGGCGGCGCCCTGGGAATAGGGCTGGGTCTTGAGGGCTTCCACCAGTGCAGGAGCGACCTCCTTCGGCGCGATGACCACCAGACGTCCCTCGCAGGCCAGATACAAAGGCTCCAGACCAAGCATCCGACAGACGCCGCCCACCGCCGGGTCCACCGGAACGGAGGCCGCGTCGATCTTCACACCCACGCTGCTCTGATGGGCGATCTCATACAAAACCGTACCCACACCGCCGCGGGTGGCGTCCCGGATCACGTGGACGTCCTTGGTGGTGTTCAGCATGGCCTCCACCGCGCCCCAGAGGGGGGCACAGTCGCTGGTGACCTCGGCTTCGATTCCGAAATCGTCTCTCGCCAGCAGGATCGTGCACCCGTGGCGGCCCACATCGCCGGTGACGATCACCGCGTCGCCGGGCTTCGCCAGCGCACCGGAGGTTCGGACATCCGGGAGAATCTCCCCCACGCCGGTGGTGGTGATGAACACGCCGTCCACCTGCCCCTTCCCGGCCACCTTGGTGTCTCCGGAGACGATCTGCACCCCGGCCTCGGCTGCAGTCTTCGCCATGGCGTCTGCGATCTGCTCCAGCTTCTCCATGGGATAGCCCTCTTCAATAACGAAAGCGCAGGAGAGGTACTTCGGCTTTGCCCCCATGCAGGCGAGGTCGTTCACCGTGCCGCAGATGGAAAGCTTGCCCACATTGCCGCCGGGGAAAAATGCCGGGGAAACGATGAAGCCGTCGGTGGTCATGGCCATCTTCCCCACCGGCGGGGTCAGGACCGCCGCGTCGTCAGCGGTGAGGTTCGGATTTTTGAATTTGGCCGCGAAGACACGGTCGATGAGCTCACTGGTCTGCTTGCCGCCCGCGCCGTGGGCCAATGTCACCTGATCGTTCATAACAGGCTGCCTCCATACTGATAGAATGCTGAGCAGGCGCCCTCGCCGGAGACCATACAGGCTCCCACAGGGTGCTGCGGGTTGCAGGCCTTGCCGAAGACCGGGCAGTCCGAGGGCTTGCATTTGCCCTGCAGGACCTCGCCGCAGCGGCAGGCCGGGTTGGGATGCCCCTCGATGTGGGGCATATCGAATTTCTTTCTGGCGTCGAATTCGGCGTACTCCGCTCTGAGCCGCACGCCGGAGCCTGGGATCACGCCGAGTCCCCGCCACTCGTTGTCACAGGGCTCCATGAGCTTTTCCGTCAGCGCCACTGCGTCGGGGGTGCCCTCCGGCTTTACGACTCTCGGATAGGCATTGACGAAGAAGCTCTCGCCTCTTTCAAATCTCGTGACCGCGACAGCCAGTGCCGTGACCAGCTCCTTGGCCGTGAAGCCCGCCAGCACGCCGCTGACGCCCTCCTTCGCCATCTGCTCCAGCATGGCGGTGCCGGTGATGGCGTGAACGTGGCCAGGATAGAGGAACACGTCGGCGCTTCCCTTCAATGCCTTGTAGGCGTTGGGCATGGTCTTGTTGGCAGTCAGAAGAGAGAAGTTCTTCAGTCCCCGCTTTTGTGCCTGCTCGACGGCGAGACAGCTGGCAGGGGTGGTGGTCTCGAAACCTACGGAGAGGAAGGTCACCTGCTCCTCCGGGTGCTTTTCGGCGTAGTCTACCGCGTCCAGAGGAGAATAGACCACCTGGATCTTTCCGCCCTCGGCTCTCGCGGCGGCGAGGCTCTTTTTCGTGCCCGGAACCCGCACCAGATCGCCGAAGGTGGTGATGGTAACGCCCTTTTCCAGTGCCAGCCACACGGCCTCGTCGATGAACCCCACCGGCGTCACGCAGACCGGACATCCCGGGCCGGAGATCAGATCCACCTGCTTCGGAAGAAGCTTCCGGATACCCAGGCGGAAGATCTCATGGGTGTGGGTGCCGCAGACCTCCATGATCCGCACCGGCGGCCCGGCATATTCCTGCAGCAGCTGGGCTGCGGTTTTCTGTTCGCTCATTGCAGCAGCGCCTCCATGACCGCGTCGGTCTCCGGTTCGTCGTCATCGGTGATCTTCGCAATGGCGACGCCGGCATGGACCATGACGTAATCCCCCGGCTCCAGATCCCGCAGCAGCTGCACCGAGACCTCGCGCTTGGCGCCGGAGGCGTCCACAACGGCGGTGCCCTCCGAGATTTTTACCACTTTCGCAGAAAGTCCAACACACATTTTAGCGTTCCTCCTCTGTATGATCGTTCAAATATTGCATAGCATAGACCGCCTGCCCCAGGCAGACGCCGCCGTCGTTGGGCGGGATGAGACTGTGCAGCAGCACCCGGAAGTCCCGTTTTCTAAGTTCTTCCGCGCACAGCCGCAAAAGCAGCAGATTCTGGAAGGTGCCGCCGGTGAGCGCAACGGCGCTTACACCGGTATCGGCTCGCACCTTCTCGCAGGCGGCAACGATGCAGTCCGCGAGACCCTTATGGAATGCGAAGGCCAGTTGTTCCGGTTTTTCCCCATTCAGCCTCCGCTGCAGCAGATTTTGAAACAGCACATCTGTTGCAAGCGTAAAAGGTTCGCCGTCGTGAATCAATTCCGGAAGCGGCGGACAATCATGCTCCCCACGCTCGGCAGCGAACTGCAGGCTCATGGCCGCCTCCCCCTCGAAGGTGGAGCAGAGCCGGATCCCCAGCATGGCGCTGACCGCGTCATAGAGGCGGCCCGCGCTGGTGGAGCGGACGGTGTTCAGATTCCGCTCACGCATCATTCGGATGGTCTTGGCCTCCTGCTCGGTGCAAAGGTTCAGCTTTTGAATGGTTTCCAGCGCCTCATCGGGATCTTCACAGCAGTCGAAAATCATGGACACCGCGTCCCGCCAGCCCTCCTTGGCAGACAGGTCGCCGCCGGGCTGCAGGAAGGGCGCGATGTGGCCCAGCCGCTCGAATCCCCGATAGTCCGAGAGCAGGATCTCTCCGCCCCAGATGGTGCCGTCGGTGCCGTAGCCAGTGCCGTCGAAGCTGACGCCGATGGTCTTTTCCGCATAGTCGTTCTCCGCCATGCAGCTGAGCACGTGGGCGTAATGGTGCTGCACGCGCACCAATGGCAGGCTGTAACTCTCCGCAACCACGGTGGAGTTGTATTTCGGGTGGAGATCGCAGGCCACCAGCTGCGGCTGGATCTCCAGCAGGGTCTGGAAGCGCTCCACGGTCTCTCGCAAGGCTCTGACCGTGCGGATGTCCTCCAGGTCTCCCACATAGGGGGACGGATAGAACAGACCGGAGGAGCCGATGCAGAAGCTGTTTTTCAGCTCACCGCCGATGGCAAGGATCTGGCCCTCGTAGTCCTGACTCAACAGGTACGGCAGCGGCGCGTAGCCTCTGGAGCGGCGGATCATGTAGGGTTTCCCCTCGAACAGATCCATGACCGTGTCGTCGGCCCGGATGCGGATCATGCGGTCGTGGGACAAGATCCCGTCGCAGAGGTGCCCCAGCTCCCGCGAAGCCTCCTCGTCGTCTCTGCAGATGGGTGCACCGGAGATGTTGCCGCTGGTCATCACCAGGCAGTCCGGCATGATTACATCGTCATCATAGTCGAACAGCAGCAGCTGGATCGGCGCGTAGGGCAGCATGACGCCCAGCTTCGGATTGTCCGGCGCCACAGCCTCGCAGATGCTGCCGGTTTCTTTCCGTTTCAGCAGCAGGATGGGCTTCTGGTGACCGGTGAGGATTTCTTCGGCTATGGGGATGGTCTCACACTCCCGCTGCACCGTTTCCAGATCCCGCATCATCACAGCGAAAGGCTTCATAGGGCGGCGTTTGCGTTCTCTCAAAAGCGTCACCGCTTTTTGATTGGTGGCGTCACAGCAGAGGTGGAAGCCGCCGATACCTTTGACGGCAATGACGCCGCCCTCTGCCACAATGCGTCTGGCTTTCGTGATGGCTTCTCTCCCCCGCTCGCCGGTGCCCAGCAGATACATCTCCGGACCGCAATCGTTGCAGCAGACCGGCTGTGCATCGTAGCGGCGGGTGGCAGGATCGTAATATTCCGCTGCGCACTGAGGACACATGGGAAAGGCCTTCATGCTGGTGCGTTCCCGGTCATAGGGCAGCGCGTCCAGGATCGTCAGTCTGGGTCCACAGCAGGTGCAGTTGATAAAGGGGTGGAGATACCGCCGGTCCTTCGGATCATAGAGCTCTTTTTTGCAGTCCTCGCAAATGGCGATGTCCGGGGAGATGAAGATCTCGCCCTTGGTCTTCGCGCTTTCGATGATGTCGAAATCCTGGAATTCCGGCGCCTCCGGTGCGGGTTTCGCGTCGATTTTCAGGATCGCGGCCCTTCTCGGCGGGCGGGTCTCCAGCGCCGTCTGAAAGGCCTGCACCTGCTCCGGTGTCCCCTGGACAAAGATCTCCACATAGGGGCCCTTGTTGCAGACGGTTCCGGTGACGCCGGTCTCCATGGCATGGCGGCTCACCGTCGGCCGGAAGCCCACGCCCTGGACGATGCCATAGACTCTCAGGCGTTTCGTGATCCGTTCATTCACGTCCATCGCCTCCCAGATCGCCGGAGACCGGAAACTGCGGCACGCTGATGGTCTCGCCACGGTAGTCCGGCACGATGCGCCAGAGGGTGCCGTCGCCGATCAGCAGTTCGAAGTCTCCCTGCATCACCAGTTCCTCGAAATCGTCTTCCTCTTTCAGGCGGACATCGCCCGGCTGCGCCAGATTTGTCAGATGCAGGAACCAGGTGGCGCAGGTGACGGACTTGGCGCCGCGCTTCAGAAGCAGCTCCCGCATGGTATTGGCACGCACCTGCTGGTCGATGATCAGGATTCGCTTTCCGGTGTAATCCAGCTCCGGCAGCAGCGACGCCGCCAGCGGGTCATACACTTCATAAGGAGTGCCGAATTTCTCATTCAGATATTTCGCAGCTTTCATTCCGTCCGGCGCGACAACGATGTTTTTCTCAGAGGCAGAGGAAGAAATCACGTCCTCCAGCGTGCTGCCCATACCGTAGCAGACCGCGCCGGGGATTCTTTCTTTGATTTTATCAGCCGCTCCGAGATCACTCATGTCCAGCGGATTCACGCCAAGGACACCGATCCTGCCGGTTTCCACAGGCAGCTTCTCCTTCGCAAACCGCCGCATCAGCTCCAGATAAGCCTTTTCCGCGCCGATGTCATAGAGCTCCATGCCGGTGGTGTCCACGGTGAGGATCGGGTAATCCAGCTGCTTTTCCGCCATTCTCCGAAGGGCCCGGTAGTCGGTGCCGATGACCGAGGGCACCGGTGTGCCGACGATGCAGGCGAATTTGGCGTCCAGCTTTTTCCCCGCGTCCACAAGCTCTGCCACCAGTTTGTCGTCGCGGCCAAGGATCGCGTCCATGTCCCGGAGCCCGGCGCTGAAGACGGCGCTGCGGCAGGTGTGCCATCGGGGCTCGTCGAAGCCGCAGATGTTGCCGGTGCAGCCGCCGGCGTCGCAGATCACCAGAATGCCGCCCAGTTCATACAGGACACTCACCGCGCCGGACTGGTCGGGGGCGAAGGGCGTCAGATACTTTCGAAGTCCTCTCATTTGAGCACCTCCGTCAATGCCTCCATCAGCCGCCGCAGGCCCGCGTAACCGTAAGGTTGAACGTCGCTGTTCCACTGAAGGTTCGGACATTCGGGATGGTAGTACCCCGCGTCCTTGCCGATGGTCAGCTCCGCCGGGCAGTGTGCAGCGTCATAATAGAGCATGGTGGGTTCCATGTTGGAATAGATGCGGGTCTCCGGGCTGAGGGCGGCCAGCCGCTCCAGATAGCCGAAATTCTCCCCGGAGATGGTGCCGAAGACCTCGGTCACCGTAAGCCCGTACTGCGTCAGGGCCAGAGCCAGCTCGAAGGGGTCGCCGTTCATGCACTCCCCGATGGCAACGCGCAGTCCGGGGCGGGATCCCGCGAAGGCCTCCACTGCCTGTTTTGCGCTTGTATAATCTTCCGCGTCATCGAACTCTGCCCCCAGCACACGGCCCAGGGCCTGATACTGGTTTCGGATCTTGTCGATCTGATAGAGTCTTGTCAGCTCGATGGACGGGATCTTCAGCCGTTCTTCAAAGTCCGAGGCTGCCATCCGTGCCTCCGGGTGGAGCACCAGATTGAAGTTGGCCTCCGCCATTTTCTGAAACTCCTCGAAATCCCCGCAGGTGGAGATCTCGCGGATGGCCTTCACGCCGATGCCGCGGAGGTATCGGAACAGTTCGAAATCTTCCGCCACAGGGGCGAAAAAGCCCAATAGATTCACAGAGGTACCTTTCTTCTTCATGGGCTCCAGAAGTGAATACAAGCTCTGGCGCACATGTACCATGGGCGGCTTGCGGCCCTCGCGGGTAAGGGCGTACATATAGCAGGGTTTAACCGGGAGATTTACCCGTTCTTCCGCCTTTCTGCACACCCGTTCCATGTCTGTTCCCAGCAGCGCGTCCACGCAGGTGATGCAGATCATCACCACGGAGGGTTTCTTTTCCAGGCAGTTTACGACCTCCTCCACCGCCTGGGGGATCTTTTTCAAGTGCCGGCCGGTGACCACGTCGGTCTCGTCCATATTCAAATAGAAAAACCGATCCTTGTAGGCAGGCATGGCACTGACCAATGAGGTGTTCCGTCCACAGCACCCCGGCGCCACCAGAAGCATCACGGAGCCGGGGATCGCAAGGCCCGCCCGCTTGACGCCGAAGCCCTCGGCACCGGGCGAGTTGAAGGCCAGTGTCGCCGGGGAGCTGTAAATCAGATGGCGGCTGGAGACCAGCTCGTCCGGCAGATCCGCCATACCCCGATTTGCCAGCTCGGCAGCGGTGTAAAACTTCGCGTCTGTCATTTCTGTTCCTCCAGAAGGCGCCGCGCCAGATCCAGGAATCGCCCGCTCACCGGCAGGGTCGGATCGCCCTCAATGACGGTCATGCCCTGATCCTCGAAGCGGATGATGTCGTCGCTTCTGGGGATCTCCGCCACGATTCTCAAATCGTTCTTGTCGCAGAATTCCTGCACCTTCTCTGTCTCCCGCTCCACGTTCCTGTGGTTCAGGATGACCCCCTCCACGCGGGCATAGCTCCGGTCGGCAAAGTTTTTCACGGCGCTGTTGATGTTGTTTGCGGCGTAGAGTGCCATTTTCTCACCGGAGGTGACGATCAGCACCTTTTCCGCGTAGCCCTCCCGGATGGGTGCCGCAAAGCCGCCGCAGACCACGTCTCCCAGCACGTCGTAGAGCACCACGTCCGGCTTGTGGGTCTCGAAGAGCTTCAGATCCTCCAGCAGCTGGAAGGTGGCGATGATGCCTCTCCCCGCGCAGCCAAGGCCCGGAGTGGGGCCGCCGGTCTCGATACACAGGACGCCGCCGAAACCCACTTTGGAGATCTCCTCCAGGGTCTCGGGATCCTCATCCTTCTCTCTTAAATAGTTCATCACCGGCAGCAGCGGTTCGCCCCCCAGCAGATTGATGGTGCTGTCCGCCTTGGGATCGCAGCCGATCTGAATGACCCGCTTCCCCAGACTGGCGAAGGCCGCCGCCAGATTGCTGGTGACGGTGGACTTGCCGATGCCGCCTTTTCCGTAGATCGCAAGCTTTAACATAGTCATTTCCTCAATGTGATGTTTGATTCCCGGGACGCAAAAAGCTCCCCTGCCGATGGCAAGGGAGCCTGAAAATGTTATAGTTACCCCATGGTGAACATTTCCCGCTCGGATCGCTCCTTGCCGTCAAGTTTCCATTGATGCGTACCGGAGGGCTTTCGGTGGTGAGCCGTCAGTCCTTTCGGTACATTTAATATACCATGGTTTGGCTTTTCCGTCAACCGGAAATGCTTTGAAACTGTGCTGTCATCACAAAAGAATCAGAAGTTTGTCGAATAGATGTGCTCCGCCAGAGGCGCCGAGGCGAAGTCCACCACGATCCAGCCGGCGTCCGCAGGCAGAACCATTTTCATGAGCCAGGGATCCAGCTTCTTTGCAAAAGCATAGGGATGCCCGTAGGCCAGCGTGCCCTTAGTACTGAGAAACTGGATGGCCGCGCTGTTCGCGCTGGTCTCGGAGCCTGCGATGCCGTTTTCGAAGGCAGTCCATTTGTCCTCCGCGCCATAGCAGAACCGATCCTGCACCCAGAGGGTGTAAGTCCCCTGCTCCGCGCTGACGGTGTTCAGGCTGACATCATCGTGGCCGCCCTGGTCTTCCCACAGCAGCGGCACACCGATACTTCCCTCCCAGCGGCGCAGCAGCACCACCTTGCCGCGGCTCTCGCCCAGGGTTGGGACGTGATCCGGCAGCAGCCAGTAGTCGGGATTCCGGTCGATGTAGGCCTTCAGCAGGGATTCAAATTCCGCAATGCTCTCATCCCCATGCTCCTGCTTTACGGCAAAGAGGACCGTCTCACTGGGGTTGGCGTCCAGAAATGCATAACAATCCGCGAGCACGTCCTCCAGGTACAGTGTCTCCGACCACGGAAGGGCCCCGGTCTTGCAGTTGGTGAAACCGTGCATGAGTTTCAGCCGGTCGCCGTCCGCACCCAGCCGGATGTCCAGGTAACGGTAGCCGCTTTGGAGCTGCTCACCGATGGTCTTCGACTGGCACTTGGAGAAAAAGGCCAGCTGCACATGCTTTGTGGCGCTGTCATGGGTGCCGGGGATGGTGATTTCCGAGAGTTTCAAATCGTCCGACAGACCCGCCATCCAGCTTTCGCTGCCCTCCACGGCAGCAGCATCGGCGTGCTCCGTCAACGGGATCACATAAAAAGCCGCAGCCGCCAGCAGCAGAATGGCAATGAGCCAAACAAATATCTGCAGCAAAACCATCCAAAAAGGTTTCCGTCTTCTTTTGGTTTCCATGGAGAATCCCTCCCTGTATTCTGTCTGTGCCCATTATAGCGAACGGCGAAGAAATGCGCAACTATAACCATTTCGTTCCATATTTCCGCTCAAATGCATTGCGGAAATGGATCCTATTTGTTATACTGGAAAAAATACGCAGAAAGCGAGTGGTATTTGTGCGTACACGTTCCTGGTTTCATCGGTTTCTGCCGCTGCTGCTGATCGGGATCCTTCTCCTGACCGGGTGTGGAAAAAAGGAAACTTCCGCCTCTGCGCCCATCGTGTTTGTCCACGGGTACAGCGGCTGGGGCAGCTACGATGCGAAAAACGACCGGACGCCCTACTTCGGGCTCACCACGGCCAATATTAAGAACGATCTGGAGACCCAGGGCTACGCCGCTTACATGGCCTCGGTGGGGCCGGACTCCAGCTGCTGGGATCGGGCCTGCGAGCTCTACGCCCAGATCACCGGAACGCTGACCGACTACGGCGCCGCCCACAGTGCTGCCTGCGGTCATGAGCGCTACGGCACCGATTACACCGGCAGGCAGCTGATCCCGGATTTCACCTGGGACGCGGAACACCCGATCCATCTGGTGGGCCACAGCTTCGGCGGCGTCACGATCCGGCTGCTGCTGGATCTGATGATCGACGGAAACTATGACGAGGTGGCTGCCAGCGGGGACGATACCAGTCCCCTGTTCACCGGCGGGCATAACGGATTTGTGAAGTCCATCTCCATCCTCGCCGCCCCCAGCAACGGCACCACCGCTGTTTACGTGGGCAGCAGCGACGCCGGCAGCGCCATCTCCAACGGGGAGTCCGGCACCTTCAACGCCAATGTGGTGCGGCAGTATGACAACGCCCTGAACGACATGAGCGTGGATCGGGCCTGCGCCATCAATGCAACGCTGGAGCTTCGTCCGGACGTCTACTACTTCTGCTATTACGGCGCTTATCCCTCCGATACCATCAGCCCCACGCTGAAAGCACTTGCAGGCTGGATGAGAGGCTATCAGGGCCAGTCGCCCGGAAGCTATACCGTCGCAGGACAAACCTTCTACGTCCCCAGCCAGTACCTCGGCGTCGAATGGCAGCCCAATGACGGTATGGTGAACGCGGTCTCCGGCTACTGCCCTTATCATCTGGACGCAGGCGGCGCAATGATCTATGACGCACACCGGGATGTGACCGGCGGAGAGACTTACAATCCCGCAGAGTGGAACATCTTCCCTCAGTACACCTGGAGCCATCTGGACTTCATCGGCGGCATCAACGGAAGCGTCTCCGCTGAAACGCTAAGAAGCTTTTATCGGGATCTGGCACAGAGGATCACAAATCTCGAATAAAACAAAGAAAAACCAGAGATCCGATCGGATCTCTGGTTTTTTGGTGCGCGAGGCGGGACTTGAACCCGCACGTCCGGAGTGGACACTAGAACCTGAATCTAGCGAGTCTGCCAATTCCACCACT
>CADCQK010000145.1 GCA_902803575.1 Oscillospiraceae bacterium | reverse complement strand
TGACGGTGCTGTCCTCGTCGTTGCCGACGACTTCGCCGTCGAAGCGGCCGTGGACGGAGTCATACTTCACGCAGTAAGCGATGTGGGTAGCGGGATGGCCGGGGGCGTTGATGGCAACGACCTCGATGTCGTCGGACTTGATGGCGGCGCGGAAGGCCAGAGAGCCGATGCGGCCGAAACCATTGATACCAACTTTGATCATTTTGTTTTCCTCCTGAAAGTTATAGTTGTGGGATTTCTCACTGGTTGTCATTCTAATACATTTTCCCCAAAAGTGCAATAAAATTTTCACAATAAAGTGAATCTTCCCCATTTTAGAAAAAAGATGGACGATCTGAGGTTGAATTCTTGTATGTTTCGGCGTATATTTGATGCGGGAAAAAGGTGACAAATCACGGCGATTGTAAAGAAGGAGAAAAAGAACTATGGCGGAGCAATTTGATCTGGCCGCGGCCGCTGCGCTGCTGCAGCTGCAGGCGGACGGCGTAATCCTCACCCGAGGGCGGCAGATCGCTTTTATGAACCATGCGGCTACAGAGCTTCTGGGCGGGGATTTCACCGGAGCCCAGACGGCAAAGGTGCTGCCCTCGTTTCTGATCAATCTGCAGTCCCACGCCTGTGTGGCGGCGGTGACGCTGGCAGAGCGGTTTCTGACGCTGACCGTCAGCACGGTGGGGGTGTACCGGCTCTACACCCTCAGAGAACCGCAGCCCCTCCCGGCCGCAGGCCACGTGCCCCAGGAGCTGTGGACGGATCTGATGAATCTGCGGCTGCTGTCTCAGCAGCTGCGGGAGCAGATGGAGCAGCTGGAAAGCCGGGAGGGGCAGGCCATGACGGCGAAGCTCACGCGGATCTATCATCAGATCCACCGGAAGCTCACCAATGACGCGACCCTGTCCGGTCTTGCCGACGGCACGCTGCCCTTTTTGCCGCAGCCCATCAACTGTGCGGAGGCGGTGCGGCGGATCGAAACCCCCCTTGGAAAGCTCACGGCGGAGCAGGGCATCGAGCTGCGCACAGAGCTGCCGGAGGAGCTCGCGGCCGCCATGATCGACGGGGAGCTTCTGAACCGGGTGCTGCTGAATCTGCTGCTCAACAGCCTCACCAGCTGCAGGGAAGGGGACTTCGTGCGCATCCGTCTTCAGGTGCTCGGCGACCACATCCTGCTGACCATCCACGACTCCGGCTGCGGCATCCCGGCGGAGAAGCTCCGGGAGCTGCTGTGGTCGAAGGAGCGGAGCGGCTTCGCGGTGGTGCAGGGGATTCTCAGGCTCCACGGCGGCAGCTTTCTGATCGAGAGCGACTCCGGCAGCGGCGCCACGGTGCGTCTGCTGCTTCCGAAGCTGAAGGACAACGTCGCCCTGCAAAGCCCGGGCGCGGGATCCATGGTGGACGTGAATCCGATCCTCCTCAGCGGTCTGGCGGACTTCCTGACGCCGGCGCAGGCCGCCAGATTGGAACAGACTTCGGAATTTGTCTAAAACGACGGAGGATTCCGGAGATTCCGGGGGATTCTTGTGGCAATTCTCAAATTGACACCTCTGGGAATTCCTGTTAAACTGAAACTACAACCGAATATTGCAGTGAAAGGATAGAGGCGCAGTTGTCAAGAGTATCCCCGGTGCAAGGCATCGCAAAGCCGTTGCCGGTGGAGAAAGGGGCCGCTGCCGAAGGCCGTGCGGGCGCGTACAGCCTGGGCAAACGGAGAAGATCCGTTTGACTGTCGCATTTGCGGAGCGCTATTTTTTACTACACATTCTCCTCTCTGGCAGGGACGCCTGCCGGAGGCTGATATGTCGATACGGCGCAGCAAATGGCTTCATTTGCTGCGTTTTTCTTTAGGAACCGCTAAACCAAGATGCATGCGTCAATCGGTTCAGCACTTCCTGATTATCCTTCCAAAGCAATGGACGGCTCCACAGGGTCTCCGGATATGAGCATTATTTGCAAGAAAGTCAGCAGTTTTTGCGCTTAAATTGCACCATGGATGGGCATAAAATGGAGACAAACAGACCACATACATTATTAAAGGAGCGAATGAACATGACTACCAATCCCATTTTCCGCGGCGTCGCCACTGCCATTATCACCCCCACCACCCCCAACGGTGTGGATTACGAAGCCTTCGGCCGTCTGATCGACTGGCAGATCGAAGAGGGCGTCAACGCCATCGTCGTCTGCGGCACCACAGGCGAGAACCCGACCCTGACCGACGAGGAACACAAGGAGTGCATCCGCTTCTGTGTGGAGCACGTGAATCACCGTATCCCCGTCATCGCCGGCACTGGCTCCAACGACACCGCCCACGCCATCGAGATGACCAAGTACGCCTGCTCCGTGGGCGCCGACGCCATCCTGGTCGTGACTCCCTACTACAACAAGGCCACCCAGGCGGGCCTGGTGCAGATGTATTACGCCATCGCGGACGCCTCCACCGTTCCGATGATCGTCTACAACGTGCCCAGCCGCACCGGCTGCGGCATCAACCCCGAGACCTATGTGGAGCTGGCGAAGCACCCCCGCATCGCCGCCATCAAGGAGGCCAACGGCGACATCTCCAAGATCGCCAAGACCGCGGCGCTCCTGGGCGGCGCGCTGGATATCTATTCCGGCAACGACGACCAGATCGTCCCCATCATGTCCCTCGGCGGCATCGGCGTCATCTCCGTT
>CADCQK010000144.1 GCA_902803575.1 Oscillospiraceae bacterium | reverse complement strand
CGCGGTTGATCTCCTCCATGACCTCGTTGCGGACCTCCACGCGGACGCCGATGTCCACGGTGCCGGGCTGGTGGGCAACGCCGTACTCGGCGCAAACCTTCTCCAGCCAGTCGGCGCCTCTTCTGCCGGTGGCGATGACGGTGTGGTCGGCATAGATCTCATAGCTCTGGCTGGAATCCTCCACCACCACGCCCAGGCAGCGGCCGTCATCGAGGATGATGTCGTTGCACTGGCAGCCGAACATGATCTCCACGCCGTTGGCCATGAGATAGTCCTCGATGGCCTGATACACGTCGTGGGCCTTGTCGGTGCCCAGATGCCGGATGGGGCAGTCCACCAGCTTCAGACCGGCCTTGATGGCACGCATGCGGATCTGCTTGACCTCCTCGGTGTTGCCGATGCCCTCCACATGCTCGTCGGCGCCGAACTCCAGATAGATCTTGTCGGCGTAGTTGATGGTCTCCTGGGCCTTCTGCTCCCCGATCAGCGTGGGCAGATCGCCGCCCACCTCGTAGGACAGGCTGAGCTTGCCGTCGGAGAAGGCGCCGGCGCCGGAGAAGCCGGTGGTGATGTGGCAGTAGGGCTTGCAGTTCATGCACTTGCCGGTTTTCTGCTTGGGGCAGCGGCGGTTTTCGATGGCCTGGCCCTTTTCCACCATAATGATCTTTTTCGTGCTGCCGCGGCGGAGCATCTCCAGAGCAGTGAAAATGCCCGCGGGGCCCGCACCGATGATGACAACGTCTGTACGCATGGTCTCGTCCTCCAAAAAAGCGTTAAAATCAAATGCAAAATCCAGTTATTTCAAGGAATTTCAAACAGTTTATTATAGCATACATTCAGGATCCATTCAAGCTTTTCCATAACATCAAAAAAACCATGTCTCACGACATGGTTTTTTATGGAGCGGGCGACGAGGCTCGAACTCGCTACCTCCACCTTGGCAAGGTGGCGCTCTACCGGATGAGCTACGCCCGCATTCGTTTGAACGCAAGCGCTATTTTACCACAAAAAGTGAACTTGTCAAGGGTTATTTTTCATTTTTTACATGATTTTTTAATCCAGCGCCTGGTTCGGCTGCCAGGAGAAGCCCTGCTCGGTGCAGGCGGGATAGAGCTCCGTGCTCCACCAGTAGCGGCCCCAGATGTCCCGGTCGGGCTGGAGCCAGAGGGTTCCGCTGTAGCCCACCAGATCCAGATGGTAATAGTTGTCCCCCAGCTTCAGCAGGTTCCAGCTGTGAGGGTTGCTGTCCAGCTGGCCGCTGACCACGGCGCTCTCCACGCCCATCGTCATCCAGACCGCCTTGGCCGCCATGGCGAGGCCCTGACTGTCGGAGGCTCCATTCACCAGCGCATCATAGGCGGTGTTCCCCTCTCCGCTGATGCTCACCTGCTCCGCCACCTTGACGGCAGCCTGCAGCGCGGCGGAGGGATCCTCCGAGTCGATGTCCGCCGCCAGATCCTTCACGGCCTTCTCCAGCTTTTCTCTTCTGGAGAGGGTCTCGGTCTCGGAGAGCCGGGTGTGCATGGTGATCTCGAAGATCTTCTGGTTCGTGGCGCCGGAATAGAGGGTCACGTTCACCTCCGGCACCTCCACGCACAGAAGCGGGTGGTCCAGAATGGTCTGGGTCGCCAGCTCCGCCACGTCGCCCTCCGACAGGGCTGCGGTGTTCATCTGCACCGCCAGGGTGCGGGTCTGGCTCTCCAAAGCCTCGGCCACGCATTCCGACAGGGCGCTGCGGGTCTGGGCGGTCTTGAGGCTCTCCACCTCCTGCTCCGTTTTCTTGTAGGAGACGCTGATGTCCGCCTCCACGTAGGCCACCACCTGCTCGGTGGTATACTCGATGTCCCGGACGCACCAGGCGCCCAGGGCGGTGTCGCTGCGCAGCTCCCAGCAGGCCTTGGAGAGATCGTCGGCGATGATGCCATCGTAGTCCGCGAAGATCAGCACCTGATTGGTCCGGTAGCTGGCCACCATGGCGTTCAGGGCTCTGAGCAGCATGGCGTAGTTGTGGATCTCGGTGGTGGCGGCGTCCGCGGTGGTCTCCGGGTCCTCATAGACTCTTGTGGAGGTGTATTCCTTTTCAAAAAAGCTGCTGCAGCCGGCCAGCATGACCATGGCGAGAATCAGCAGCAGCGCGGTCCATTTGCGCATAGGCGGTTCCTCAGTCCATACTCTGGATGTTCTCAAAATTCTTGCCGAAGACGTCCTTGGCTTCGGTGACGATGAAAAAGGCGCGCTCGTCCACTTCCCGCACCAGGGCGCGCATCTGGGCGATCTCATGCCGCTTGATGACGGTGAGGATCACCGGCTGATCGCGGCCGCTCCAGCCGCCCTGGCCCTTGAGGAAGGTGACGCCCCGGTGCATCTCCCGGTTGACGGCGTCCGCCACCTCGGCGGGACAGGTGCTGATGATATAGCAGACCGTGGAGACGTTGGCGCCGTAGAGCAGCAGGTTCATGACCTTGGAGCTGATGAACATCATGATCATGGTGTACATGCAGCTTTCGAACCGGTGGAACAGCACCGCGAAGGTCAGCACCACGATGACATTCATGCCCAGAATGAAGTTGCCGAAGTTGATGTGGGCGTACTTTCTTCTCAGCAGCTTCGCCACGATGTCGATGCCGCCGCCGGTGGAGCCGGTGGTGTAGATGATGCCGTTGCCGGCGCCGTTCAGGACGCCGCCGTAGACTGCCGCCAGCAGCGGGTCGTCGGTGGCGACGAAGTCCGCGTAGGCCAGCAGGTCGATGAACACGGAGATCATGAGCATCACCATCAGCGCCCCCACCAGATCCCGCAGGCCCAGCTTTTTCCAGCAGATGGCGAACAGCGGGATGTTCAGGCAGATGTTCACCACGCCCACCGGCAGACCGGTCAGCAGGTTCGTGATCTGGGAGACACCGGTGATGCCGCCGGAGACGATGCTGTTGGGGTAGGTGAAAAACCGGAAGGCACAGGCCACCAGCGCCGATCCCAGGATCAGCTTCAAAATGTCCGGGATGGAATAGGATTTGAATTTCTGCATGATACACCTTTACATGTAGGGCGGGGACCTGTGCCCCGCCGCCACAAAATGACGTTAGGCCAACGGCGGGGCACAGGTCCCCGCCCTACGATGGGAAATTAAATCAAACTCATCTGTTCTTCGCCGCGGTCCTCTTCCTTCAGCAGGGCGCCGGCGGCGGGAATGGTCCTGGTGCGGTAGCGGGAGTGGTTCTGGATGTGGGTGTCCTCGGGGAAGCAGGCCCGATCCACCTCGAATTTCTTTTTCAATGTCATGACCGCAACGCCCTGGGTCACGCGGGAGACCTTCGGGGTCAGGAGATTCGACTTCGTGATCAGCGCCCGGCCCTCGGTGGTGATGAGGACGAATTCCCGCTCTTCGGTCAGCGGCAGCACCGCCACCAGCGGGCTCTTGTCGCTGTAGGCGCCGGTGAGACGGCGGCGGTTGGTCTTGGTCTCGTAGGCGGAGAGCGGGATCCGCGCCACCTTGCCGTTGCGGAACACCAGCAGCAGCTCGCTCTTATACTGCCCCGGATCGATCATGGCGAGAACATTTTCGCCCTCGTCCATCTCCAGTGCCGTCGGCAGATAGGTGCCCAGAGCCGAGGCCTTGGTCTCCTGCATGTCGGAGAGCTTCACCTTGTACACCTGCTGACGATCCGTGAAGATCAGAAGTTCCCCGCGGTTGGTGGCGTCGAAGCTCTGGCTCAGGCTGTCGTTTTCCTTGTATTTCTGCTCGCCGCTCATACGCAGAGACTGGGGGGTGATCTTCTTGAAGTAGCCCTCCTTGCTGAGGAACAGGTGCACCGGGTAGTCCGGCACCAGCTCCGCCTCCGGCTCCACGGCGGTGACCATGGCCGCGTCCACGATGCCGGTCTTCCGCTCGGCGGGGTACTTCTTGATGACGTTTTTCAGCTCCTTGATGATGATGTTCCGGATCCGGGCGCGGCTTTTCAGCGTGGCCTCCAGATCCTCGATGTCCTTGCGGAGCTGGTCGGTCTCCTCCAGCCGTTTGAGGATGTATTCGCGGTTGATGTTGCGCAGACGGATCTCCGCCACGTAGTTGGCCTGGATCTCGTCGATGTCGAAGCCCGCCATCAAATTGGGGATGACGTCCGCTTCCTTCTCGGTGTTGCGGATGATGGCGATGGCCTTGTCGATGTCCAGCAGGATCTTGCCGAGGCCTTCCAGAAGGTGCAGCTTGTCGCGCTTTTTCTGCAGCTCGTGGAAGACTCTTCTCCGGATGCACTCCTGCCGCCAGCCGATCCACTCGTCCAGAATCTCCCCCACGCCCATGACCTTGGGGTTGCCGGCGATGAGGATGTTGAAGTTGCAGGAGAAGGTGTCCAGCAGCGGCGTCAGCTTAAAGAGCTTCGCCATGAGCTTCTCCGGGTCGGTGCCGCGCTTGAGATCAATGGCCAGCTTCAGACCGCTGAGGTCGGTCTCGTCACGCATGTCGGAGATCTCTCTCAGCTTGCCGGTCTTCACCAGCTCCGCGACTTTGTCAATGATGACCTCGGAGGTGGTGGAGTACGGGATCTCGTAGACCTCGATGATGTTTTCCTTCGGCAGATAACGCCATCTGGCGCGGACCTTCACGCCGCCGCGGCCGGTGCGGTAGATCTCCGCCATTTCATCCCGGTCATAGAGGATCTCGCCGCCGGTGGGAAAGTCCGGCGCCGGCATGGTGGAGAGGATGTCGTGGTTTTCGTCCTGCAGCAGGGCGATGGTGGTCTCGCAGACTTCCGTCAGGTTGAAGCCGCAGATCTGGCTCGCCATGCCGACGGCGATGCCCGTGTTGGCGCTCACCAATACATTCGGGAACGTGGTGGGCAGGAGGCTGGGCTCCTTCATGGTGCCGTCGTAGTTGTCGACAAAGTCCACGGTGTCGCTGTCGATCTCGTCGAAGAGCTCGTGGCAGATGGGCGCGAGCTTCGCCTCGGTGTATCGCGAGGCGGCGTAGCTCATGTCTCTGGAGAACACCTTGCCGAAGTTGCCCTTGGAGTCCACGAAGGGGGTCAGCAGGGCGCCGTAGCCCTTCGAGAGACGCACCATGGTCTCATAGATTGCGGCGTCACCGTGGGGATTCAGGCGCATGGTCTGGCCCACGATGTTGGCGCTCTTGGTGCGGCCCCCGGAGAGCAGATTCATTTTATACATGGTGTACAGCAGCTTCCGGTGGCTGGGCTTGAAGCCGTCGATCTCCGGAATGGCGCGGGAGACGATGACGCTCATGGCGTAGGGCATGTAGTTCTGCTCCAGGGTCTCGGTGATGGGCTGGGGCCGCACCTCCGCCTTGAGGCCGATCACATTGGGATCTTCCGTCCGCTTCGGCTGTACGTCGGTTTTCTTCTTTCTGGGCATAAATCAGATTCCTTTACTTCTCATTTACGGTCTTGCCGGTGATGTGCTCCGGCGTGAGAGCGAAGACCAGGGTGCGGTCGCCCGCCTCCTTCAGTTCTTCTTCAAAATAGTCGTCGTCCCCGATGAATTTCTTGGTGAGCTTCCTTACGATCTCCTCCGCGAACACGGGGTCGTCCACAAACTCCACTTTTCCGAAGACCACCACGCTGCGAAACTTCAGCCACCAGCCCTCCTCGGACTGTTTCCCGCCGTCGGTGCAGACGAAGCTGACCTTATTGCAGTGGCGCAGCGCGTCGATCTTGTGGCCCTTCTTGCCGCCGTGGAAGTAGAGCTTCCCGTCTTCCTCGTTGTACCAGTGGTTGATCGGCGCGCCGTAGGGGTAACCCTCCTCGGTCAAAACCGACAGCACGCCTCTGGGGGCAGTTTTCAGGATCTCGATGCATTCGGCATACGGGATCACCTGCTTTTTTCTGGCTACCTCACGAAACATGGCTTATCTCCTTCCCTTGTGCTTGAGACCGGTTTCGAAGTCTTTTTTGCAGTAGGGGCAGTATTCGGCCTTCATGAGGTTCGCGGTGATGCGCTTGCCGCACCAGGGGCACTTGCAGTAGCCGAACAGAAGGATCATGGAGATGACCATGCACCCAAAGGAGCCCATGGTGACATAGACGCTCGCCCTGGTGCCCGGCTCCAAGAAGATCAGGCCGATCAGCGCGCCCGCAACGGCGACGATCATGAAAAACATCAGCAGCTTCCGCGCGGTTTTGATATTCATAACGTTCTCTCCTTTTCAGGAAATGTCGGCCAGATCCAAAAACTGGCTGCCGTACATGGCGATGTGGTTTTTGCGGCCTGTGAGGTTGTCGCCCAGCAGCAGATCGAACATCTCCGCCGTGCGCTCCACGTCCTCGGGCATGACCCGGATGAGCTTTCTCGTCTCCGGGTTCATGGTGGTGAGCCACATCATCTCCGGGTCGTTCTCGCCGAGGCCCTTGGAGCGGTTGATGCTGGCCTTGGCGCCGTTCAGGCTCTCGACGATTTCGGCCTTCTCTCTGTCAGAGTAGGCAAAGTAGGTCTTGCCCTTGCTCTCGATCTCGTAGAGCGGTGACTCCGCGATATAGACGTAGCCCTCCCGGATCAGCGTGGGCGCCAGCCGGTATAGCATCGTGAGGATCAGCGTCCGGATCTGGAAGCCGTCCACGTCGGCGTCGGTGCAGATGATGACCTTGTTCCAGCGGAGGCTGTCGAGGCTGAAGGCGCTGAGGTCTTTCGCGTTCTTGTGCTGCACCTCCACGCCGCAGCCCAGCACCCGCATGAGGTCGGTGATGACGTCGCTTTTGAAAATCCTCGTGTAGTCCGCCTT
>CADCQK010000143.1 GCA_902803575.1 Oscillospiraceae bacterium | reverse complement strand
GTCACCGAGCTTCCGTATCAGGTCAACAAGCGGCAGCTGATCCGCAACATCGCCGATCAGGTCAAGGAAAAGCGCCTCGACGGCATTTCCGATCTGCGCGACGAATCCGACCGCAACGGCATGCGCATCGTCATCGAGCTCAAGCGCGACGCCAACCCCCAGGTGGTCCTGAACCGGCTGTTCAGCATGACCCAGCTGCAGTCCAGCTTTTCCATCATCATGCTGGCTCTGGTGAACAACCAGCGGCAGCCGAAGATCCTGACCCTCCGGGAGATCCTGGACGAGTATCTGGTCTTCCAGGAGGAAGTCATCACCCGCCGCACCCAACACGATCTGAAGAAAGCGCTGGAGCGGGAGCATCTGCTCCGGGGTCTGCTGATCGCCCAGGACAACATCGACGAGGTCATCCGCATCATCCGCGAGAGCTACGACGACGCCAAGGAAAACCTCATGGCGCGCTTCAGCCTCTCCGAGGTGCAGGCCCAGGCCATTCTGGAGATGCAGCTGCGCAGACTTCAGGGCCTCGACCGGGAGAAGCTCCAGAAGGAGTATGAGGAGCTGGAGGCCAAGATCGCCTATTACCGCGAGCTGCTGGCCGATCCCGAGAAGATCAAGGGCGTGCTGAAAGACGAGCTCATCGCCATCCGCGACAAGTACGGTGAGGACCGCGTCACCGAGATTCAGGATGTGGAAAACGAGATCGACATCGAGGATCTCATCGAGGAGGAGGACTGCGTCTTCACCCTCACCAGCGGCGGCTATATCAAGCGCGTCCCCGCGGCGGAATACACTGCCCAGAAGCGCGGCGGCAAGGGCGTCCGTGCCCAGGCGCTGAGAGAAGAAGATTACGTGCAGACGGTGTTCACCGCCTCCACCCACGATTTCATCCTCTTCTTCACCGACTCCGGCAAGGTCTATCGCCGCAAGGGCTACCAGATCCCGGAGGGCAGCCGCACCGCCAAGGGCACCAACATCGTCAACATCATTCCCGTGGAGCCCGGCGAGCGCGTCAGCGCCATGCTCCACTTCCGCGAGACCGACGATGACAGTTTCCTGTTCTTCGCAACCAAGAACGGCACCGTCAAGCGCACGGCAGTCTCTGCCTTCAAGAACATCCGGAACATCGGTCTGCGGGCCGTGAATCTGGAGGAGGGCGATCGGCTCATCAACGTCATGGGCACCACCGGCGAGAACAACATCCTCCTGGCCACCCGAAACGGCATGGCCATCTGCTTTGCGGAGTCTGACGTCCGCGCCATGGGCAGAGCGGCCACCGGCGTCCGGGGCATCAGTCTCAGAGAAGGGGACGAGGTCATCGGCGCCGAGGTTGCCGTGCCTGGCAAGTATGTCCTCTCCATCACCGAAAACGGCTATGGCAAACGCACCCCCATGGAGGAATACCTCCGCGGCGACAGCGTGCAGCATAGAGGCGGCAAGGGCCTGAAAAACCACAATATCACCGAGAAGACCGGTGCCGTGGCAGCCGTGAAGCTGGTTTCCGACGAGGACGATATCCTCACGGTCTCCAACGACGGCACCATGATCCGCAGCCACACGGCGGGCGTATCCATCACCGGCCGCGCCACCCAGGGCGTGCGCGTCATGCGTCTGGGCGAAGGCTCCAAGGTCATCTCCGTGGCCCTCACCGAGCACATGGAGGACACCGAGGAGGACGTCTCCGAAGTGCAGGCTGAGACGGAAGTACCGGCGGAACCCACTCAGGAGCCCGAGGCATGAAATCCGTCACCATCTACACCGACGGCGCCTGCTCCGGCAATCCCGGCCCCGGCGGCTGGGCGGCGATCCTGAAATACGGCAGCCACGAGCTGGAGCTCTCCGGCGGCGAGGCGGACACCACCAACAACCGCATGGAGCTGACCGGCGTCATCGCGGGGCTGAAAAAGCTCAGGGAGCCCTGCAAAGTGGATCTCTACACCGACAGCCAGTACATCTCCAATGCCATCAACCAGGGCTGGCTGCAGAGCTGGAAGCTGAAGGGCTGGCGGCGGAAGGAAGGCCCGCTGAAAAATCCCGACCTCTGGCAGGAGCTGGACAGCCTGCTCCAGACCCACGACGTCACCGTTCACTGGGTCAAGGGCCACGCAGAGAACGAATACAACAACCGCTGCGACGCCCTCGCCGTTCAGGAACGGGAAAAATACGCATAAGATAATCCCTCCGATGCATATGTGTCGGGGGGATTATTCGATTTACGGGAAGTTAGAAGATTTTCCGTAGG
>CADCQK010000142.1 GCA_902803575.1 Oscillospiraceae bacterium | reverse complement strand
ATGCGCAACGAGCGGATCCGCACCTATAACTTTCCCCAGGGGCGGGTGACCGACCACCGGATCGGTCTCACGCTCTATAAGATCGATCAGATCATGGACGGGGATTTGGATGAGATCATGGACGCGCTGATCACCGCCGACCAGGCGGAGCGGCTCAGGGCGTCTGCGGAAGAAGCATGAAAACTGAGATCCTCAAAACCGAATACGACCACGCTGCGGATTTGATTCGAGCGGGATCGCTGGTGGCTGTGCCCACGGAGACCGTCTACGGCCTCGCCGGAAACGGCCTGGACGTGGATGCCGTGGAACAGATCTACGAGGTCAAGGGGCGCCCGGCCGTCAAGCCATTGTCTTTGATGGTGCCGGGGGCGGAAGCAATCGAGAAGGTCTGCGTCAACGTCCCGAAGGCTGCCTATGTGCTGGCAGAACGCTTCTGGCCGGGGCCGCTGACCATCGTGCTGGAGTCCTCTGAGCAGGTTCCGGAGATCGTGCGGGCAGGCGGGATCACGGTTGGCCTCCGCTGCCCGGATCACCCGGCGACACTGGCGCTTCTGCGCTGCGCTGGGGTGCCTTTTGCGGCGCCTTCGGCAAACCCATCCGGGGAGCCCAGTCCGAAAACAGCAGGGGAGGTGCTAAATTACTTCGACGGAAAGATCTCCGCGGTTGTAGACGGAGGCCCCTGCGGCATCGGCACGGAATCCACCATCGTGGATCTGTCGAAGACGCCTTACCGCATTCTTCGGCAGGGAGCGCTGCCGGAATCAGAGATCTGGGATGCGCTGGTGGATCAGATGCGCATCGTCGGGGTCACCGGCGGCAGCGGCTGCGGCAAGACCACCTTCCTGCAGGCATTGGAAAAACAAGGCACCATGGTGCTGGACTGCGACGAGGTCTACCATGAACTTCTGAAAACCTCGAAGCCTATGCTGGACGCCATCGACGCCCGCTTCCCCGGCGTGGTGGAGCAGGGTGCCTTGCAGATCAAAAAGCTGGGGGAGATCGTATTCCACGACGAACAGGCGCTGGCGGATCTGAACACCATCACCCACCGATACGTGACTGAGGAGATCCAACGCCGACTGCGGGAGCACGCGAAAAACGGCGGCACCTCCGCTGCCATCGACGCTATCGCCCTGATCGAGAGCGGCGCTGGAGAGCTGTGTGATACCATCGTTGGCGTCACCGCGCCGAGAGAAGCCAGGATCGAACGGCTCCTGAAGCGGGAGGGCGTCACCCGCGCTTATGCCGAAAGCCGCATCGATGCCCAGAAGCCCAACGAATGGTTCGAGGCACACTGTGACCGGATTTTGGAAAACAACCACACGCTGCAAGCGTTTGAACAGCAATGTGAGAAACTGAGTATGGAGGTACTGAAATGAGCAAAGAACAAGATTGGCGGGAGAGCCTGTTTTATGAGCAGAAAAACGGCTATGACCTGATCGACGCCGAGGAAACCAAGCTGGTCTACGCCTATGCTGAGGGCTACAAGCGCTTCATGGACGCTGCCCGCACCGAGCGGGAGGCCGTGCGCGTATCCATCGAGCTGGCGGAGGAAGCGGGTTTCCAGGAATATCAGCCCGGCATGGATCTGAAGGCTGGCGATAAGGTCTATCTGAACAACCGTGGCAAGTCCCTGATCCTGGCGGTCATGGGCTCCGAGCCGCTGTCCGAGGGCGCTGTCATCGCCGGCGCCCACGTGGATTCTCCGCGTCTGGACTTCAAGCAGCTGCCGCTTTACGAAGATACCGAGATGGCATACTTCAAGACGCACTATTATGGCGGCATCAAGAAGTACCAGTGGGTCACGATTCCTCTGGAACTTCACGGCGTCGTGGCGCTGAAAAACGGCGATGTGATCGATGTCTGTATCGGTCAGGATCCCGATGATCCGCAGTTTGTCATCACTGACCTGCTGCCCCATCTGGCGGCGGATCAGATGAAAAAGACCATGTCCGAGGGCATCAAGGGCGAGGGCCTGAACATCCTCATCGGAAGCGTGCCCTACGCCGACGACGGCAAGGACCGGGTGAAGCTGGCGATTCTCAGCCTGCTGCACGATGACTATGGCATCACCGAGGAGGACTTCCTCTCCGCTGAGCTGACCGCAGTCCCCGCCTTCCAGAGCCGCGACATCGGCTTCGACCGCAGCATGATCGGCGCCTACGGTCATGACGACCGGGTCTGCGCCTACGCGGAGCTCAGAGCCATTCTGGATCTGAAGACCCCGCGCCGCACCGCCGTCTGCATCCTGGCGGACAAGGAGGAGATTGGCTCCGAGGGCGTCTCCGGCATGCAGTCCAAGGCCTTCGACACCTTCATGGAGGATCTCTGCGAAGGGCAGGGCGTGGCGCTGCGCCGCTGCTTTGAGAAGAGCTTCTGCCTCTCCGCCGACGTCTGCAACGCCTTCGACCCCAACTATCCCGAGGTCAGTGAGAAGCGCAACGAGGCCAAGATCAACTACGGCATGGGCATCTGCAAGT
>CADCQK010000141.1 GCA_902803575.1 Oscillospiraceae bacterium | reverse complement strand
CAACACCCTGCGCGATTTCCTGCGCTGGGGCATTGCGGCCTATCCCTCGGACCACTTTGCCCTGGTCCTCTGGGACCACGGCAGCGGCAGCATCAACGGCGTCTGCTTTGATGAGCTTTACGACTCCGACAGTCTCTCCCTGCGGGATATCGGCAATGCGCTCGGCGGCGTCTCCGAACTGCTGCCGAACGGCCTTGCGTTCATCGGTTTTGACGCCTGCCTCATGTCCACCGTGGAGACCGCCGCGATCCTCGCGCCCTATGCGCACTACATGGTCGCCTCCCAGGAGATCGAGCCCGGCAGTGGCTGGGATTACGCCGCGATCGGGCACTTCCTTTCCGCCAAGCCCGGGGCCGATCCCGCAGATGTCTGCGCCGCGATCTGCGACGGCTATTACGACAACTGCATCGTAAACGAGTGTGAAGAAGGGGCCACGCTCTCGGTCACAGACCTCGGCAGGATCCCGGCTCTGCGCGAGGCCTTTGACACCTATGCCAAGAACCTGTACGAATCAACGGATTCCGCGGCGGATTACGCGCCCGTCGCCCGCTCCATCGCGGCGTCGGACAACTACGGCGGCAACAACCACAGCGAGGGCTATACCAACATGATCGATCTCGGCGGCCTGATCGATGCCGGCGCGTCGGTGTCCGAGCACGCAAAGGAGGCCCGCGACGCCCTGAACGCCGCGATCGTCTACGCCGTCAACGGCACGAACCACAGGCAGGCAAGCGGCCTTTCGACCTATTACCCGCTGTCCGTGCAGGGCTCGGAGGAGCTCAAGATCTTCCGCGATGTCTGCATCAGCACCCATTACCTCGCACTGGTGGACAAGGTCGCCTTCGGCTATGCAAACGGCGGCAGCTGGAACAATTACCAGAGCGGAACCGAATGGAACGCGGACAACGTCCCCCAGGGGCAGAGCAGCGCGATCAGCTTTTACGACCCGCCCGCGCTGGACGCAAACGGTGTATACGGCTTTATCCTCTCTGAGGAGGGGCTCAACAATACCGCCTCCGTGCAGGCCGTGGTGTACCTTGAAGAGCCGCAGGAGGACGACAGCATCTGCCTCGGCTACACCAGCGACGTTCAGGTGGATTGGCAGACGGGCCTTGTGGAGGATAATTTTGACGGCTACTGGTTCTCGCTGCCTGACGGACAGTTCCTTTGTGTCTATCTGATCGACCAGTGCGACGGCTATGATCTCTTTACCAGCCCCGTTGAAATCAATGGTGCCAGGAAGAATCTCCGCTTCTCCTGGGATTACGCGACAGGCCGGGTGGAAATCATGGGCGTCTGGGACGGCGTTGATGAAAACGGCGTTGCGGGCCGTCCCGGCGAATCCTTAAAGCACGGCGACAGGATCGTTCCGCTCTACGACGCGTTCTCCAACAGAACGAATGAGCAGTATCTCTATCGCGGCGAAGCTTACGTCTGGGGAAGCGGTGACGTACTCAGCTTTCAGATGCTGCCCGACGGTGAGTATTATTACGGCTTCTGCATCAACGACATTTACGGCGGTTATTATATGACCGATTTTGTCAACTTTACCGTGGACAACGGGAGCATCTTCTATAACGCCGCCTGACAAAACAGAGAGGAGCAGATGCAATGAAATTTTTCAAGAGTCTCCCGGCACGGCTGCTGCTGGCGATCGTGATCGGCATCCTGGCGGGGCTTGTCCTGCCGCGCGGTGTCATGGTCGTCGTTGTTACAGCCAAGTACATTATGGGTCAGATCATTATGTTCTGCGTACCGCTGATCATCATCGGTTTCATCGCGCCCTCGATCACAAAGCTCGGCGGCAGCGCCACGCGTATGCTGAGCGTGGCTGTCATTCTGGCTTATGCCTCCAGCATTCTGGCAGCTTTCATGTCCATGGGCGCGGGCTATGGCATCATTCCGCATCTGAATATCATCACCGATCCCGAGGGCCTGCGTGAGCTGCCCGCTGTGGCTTTCCAGCTCGATATCCCGCAGATCATGCCCGTCATGTCCGCGCTGGTCTTCTCCATGCTGACAGGTCTGGCCGTCGTATGGACACACTCGCGCGTGATTTTCAACATCCTGCAGGAGTTCCAGGACATCGTGCTGGAGATCGTCAAGAAGATCCTCATTCCCATTCTCCCGTTCTTTATTGCGACGACCTTCTGCGGCCTTGCCTGGGAGGGCAGCATCACCCGTCAGCTGCCGATCTTCCTGGCCGTGATCCTGATCGTCATGGTGGGCCACTATATCTGGCTTGCCGTCCTCTACGGCAGCGCAACCGTCTACTCCGGCCGCTCCGGCCTTGAGGTGCTCAGCCACTACGGCCCTGCGTATCTGACCGCTGTCGGCACCATGTCTTCTGCCGCCACGCTGGGCGTTGCGCTCGAATGCGCGAGAAAGAGCAAAAACCTGCGCCGTGACCTTGTGGACTTCGGCATCCCGCTCTTTGCCAATATTCATCTGTGCGGCTCGGTGCTGACCGAGGTTTTCTTTGTCATGACCATCTCCAAGGTGCTGTACGGCAAGCTGCCCTCCCTGAGCAGCATGATCCTCTTCTGCCTGCTCCTGGGCATCTTTGCCATTGGTGCCCCCGGTGTGCCGGGCGGTACGGTCATGGCCTCCCTGGGCCTCATCACCGGCGTGCTCGGCTTTGACAGCGACGGGACCGCGCTGATGCTGGCGATCTTCGCCCTGCAGGACAGCTTCGGCACCGCCTGCAACGTCACCGGCGACGGCGCTCTGACACTGATCCTCACGGGATATGCCGAGAAGCACGGAATCAGGGAAGAACAGGCGGCAGGCGATAATTAACAGCACAAAACGCCTTCAGCCGCAGGATCCGGAGCATAAAAAAAGAAACGCCGAAATGACGCATGGGTTCGATCGGTATTTCTGATCAGCAAATAACAGCCGCTTGATACAATGCACCACTTTTTCTAAGGTGGTGCATTGTCGCCTTTAATCCGGGAAATGATCATAGCTGAGCGTCAGACCATCAAAAAAACAGTCACCCTTGCGGATGACTGTTCAGGCGGTGGATTCGAAAGAAATCAAACTCTCGTAGCTCACGGATGCAAACCGTACGCTTTCCCGTCAGAAGTATTTTGAAAAAAGCAGAAGCGTGATCCGCAGGGGCTCGCACTTGAGCCACAGGCTGAAATTTAACCGATCGCACCGGGCCAGGCAGCCTCAGCGTCACCGGCCGGATAAACCCGGATAAAACCTAATTCACCAAGGATATACTCATGTGTGGAGTCGTAATCGGCCAATCCGATCTCATCCCGGTATTTCTGCGTCCTGTGAAGCGTCAGTAAATATTTAGACATGGACGCATCTTTGGCAACGGAATACTCTCCGGAACTGAACAGCACGTCCTTCTGCCCGTCGATAACGGCATACTGCTGGAATGTCCCGTTATCATAATAGAACCAGAGCGTCGGAAGGTACTGCTCACTTCCATCCGCTTTTACCAGCTTTTGCTTGTCCACCTGCATAAAAGCGGCAACAAGGTTCAAGTCTGACCGGACGTCGTTCGGATACAGGCAATAGTCCATCACACGATCCAAATTGATATCAAAGGTAAAATCGACGGGCTTCAGCTGATGATCCTCTGCATGAATATTCTGAGCATGCACCGTCAAAACATGCGGCGTCAGGTCCCGCCAGCCCGGATTCTCCCAATCGAAATTCAGTTCAAAATTTCCTGTAGAGTACAGCTCATACCGATTTTCATGATTCACATATTGGACATAAGTGTAATCCTTAAAAAGCAAGATTATTGTGTCCGACAGTTTTTTAGACTGGTCAGCTTCGGTTATGATCTGCGTATTCGGGCAGGAATAGACGGCCAGAATTTCCGGTGATGTATTCTCCGCGTATGCAGCAAAACACATCATGCAAAACAGAACGGAGACAATAACAGCAGCGATAAATCTTTTAATAGGAATACAACTCCTTTCCAATTTTCAAACACTCTTCTTATTTCTCGTTATCCCGTTTGTGTGAATTTTAACAGATGAAATTTGTTTTGTCAATGCAGCCGACACTGAAACGCGGTGAATGCGGCGGGCTCGAAGGGGAGCCGCGTGCATCGGCATTGGCAATACAGGAATTCATCTAGGTGTGTATCAATGCCATTATGATAGTGAATGTCATCCTGAGCGTAAACGAAGGATCTTTTTCTGAAAGCTTGCAAAAACATCAAAAGAAAGATCCTTCTTCACTTCGTTCCTCAGGATGAGAAAACGGTAAGCATTTTGCCGCGTGTCAGATCATGATTCGATCTCCTTCGAGCAAAACAAAAAAGCCACCGAATGGTGACTTTTGTTTTGGTGGACAATAAAGCGCGCTGTACGAACACTTCACCGCCCCGGATTGCCTCATAATCCCGGAAACAGACGGTTGCTGCATCCCCAT
>CADCQK010000140.1 GCA_902803575.1 Oscillospiraceae bacterium | reverse complement strand
CGGCATCTCCTTCGTGGACGCCGCAGGCCCTGCAGCCTTCATCACCTATCTCAGAGCCATCCTGCTGAGAGACACCGGCGCCGCCATCTCTCCCTTCAACGCCTTCCTGCTGCTGCAGGGGGTCGAAACTCTGTCGCTGCGTCTCGACCGCCATGCCGAGAACACCAAAAAGGTGGTGGAATTTCTCGCCAACCACCCCCAGGTGGAGAAGGTCAACCACCCCTCCCTGCCGGAGCATCCGGATCACGCGCTGTTTGAGCGATACTTCCCCAACGGCGGCGCCAGCATCTTCACCTTCGACATCAAGGGCGGCCAGAAAGAGGCCCACGCCTTCATCGACGCACTGGAGATCTTCTCATTGCTGGCCAACGTGGCGGACGTGAAGAGTCTCGTCATCCATCCCGCCACCACCACCCACTCCCAGCTGACCGAAGCGGAGCTGGAGGATCAGGACATCCACCCCAACACCATCCGCCTCTCCATCGGCACCGAGAACATCGACGACATCCTCGCCGATCTGGAAAAGGGCTTCGCAGCAGCCAAAAACCTGTAAGTGTCTCCTCTCTATAAAAATCCCCCGGAAACGGTCAAGGCCGCTTCCGGGGGATTGATGATTGTTTTATGCTTCGGTCTGTCTGACCAGATCCTGAATGGTGAACTTCTGAAGATAGTCGCTGACTACCTGATCCAGTCCCTGCCACAGCGGCAGCGTGCGGCAGTCGGCGCTTCGGCTGCAGGGCTTGCTGTCCTGTGCCAGACAGGCCACCGGGGCCAGAGTGCCCTCCATGACTCTGAGGATCTCCAGGACGTTGATCTCCTCCGGCTTTTTGTCCAGCCGGTAGCCGCCGCCCTTGCCGCGGACGCCCTCCAGCACCCGGAACTTCACCAGATCCTTCACGATGGTCTCCAGATACTTTTCCGAGATCTCCTGCCTTCCGGCGATCTCCTTTAAGGTGATGTAGCCATCGCCCTGGTGCTCGGCCAGATCCACCAGCACCCGCAGCGCATACCGGCCTCTCGTGGATACCATCATAAAGATCCCTCCCGTCTTTTTCTTATACCTATTATACCCCAGGGTTCATGGGATTTCAAGAACAAGCTTGCTTCGAGACGCAAAAACCGGGCGCGCCCTGTTCGGCACACCCGGTCGCTTCTTAAAAAAGCGTATAAAAAACCCACGCGGTCAATCTCGCGTGGTCGGCGGTTTGTATCAGGTGGTTACTTGTCGCTGGGTTCCCAGGAATCTTCACCAAAAATCAAATCGTCGAGATCACGCTCAGCGCAAAAGATTTTCATGGCGGATCATCTCCTTTCATAAGTTTTCTTAATGGATATAATTTAACACATTGTCACGAAAAAATCAAGAGGTTTTTTCTTCAAATTGTTGCCTAATTGTAAATAATCAGGCAACAATTTGATAATTCGACACTCATTCGTCGTAAAGTGCAAGGAATTCTTCCAGGCAGAGACCGTGCTCCATGATGTAGGCAGCGGCTTCCTCCCCCACGTAGCGGAAGTGCCAGGGCTCGTAGATGACGCCGGTGACGGCCTCCTTGTCCGCGGGATAGCGGAGGATGAAGCCATACTCGGCGCAGTGGGCCAGCAGCCACTGGTAGGTGTCGGTGTTCTCCAGATCCTGGGTCAGGACCTCATAGTTGGCGTTGGTGATGTCGGCGCAGAGGCCCAGCTGATGCTCGCTGGTGCCGGGAGGCAGGACGATGGTGGCAGCCCGCTCGGTATCGCCGCCCAGCTCCTCCACCTTCCGGTTGAACAGGAAGGTCTGCTCCTCATAGGAGCGGTAGGTGGACTGCAGCACCACGTTGAGACCCTGAGCGCGGCCGGCCTCCACCATGTTCATCAGGGAGACGGCGGCGCGGCTGTCGAAGGAATTGTACCATTCCAGCTCGGTGAGCTCCGGCGGTGCGTAGTCCCCGATGGGGTTGGAAGCGCTGGCCAGCTTATACTGCCAGCTGGTGAGATCGATTCTCGGCAGACCCTTGGGATTGGGTGTGACCTCCGGAGTCTGGGCGATGGAGGGGTTCGACGGATCCGGGGAGCGGATCACGCTGGAGGCCAGCGCCTCAAAGGACGGGGCCGGGGATGCGGAGGCGGTGATGTTCGCGGCGTAGATCACTTTGACCCGCACCAGCAGCACCAGCACCAGCACCACCGCAAGCAGCGCGCAGAGCACGCCTTCCATAACTCTTTTTGAGCTTGCCATATCGTTTCATTCCAATCGGACGGCTGAATTTCGTGAAAAATAATGGTATGGTTTCCATAACGTAGTTACCATAACGTCCTTATCCTACCACTTTTTTTCATGAAGGTCAACACCTTTTTTCAACTTTGCTTGACATAATTGCCCAAAAAGTCTAAGATAACTACAACAACTGCAAACAGGGTTTGACCGGAACCACGAGACCTTGTGGTTTTCGGCCAAAAATAAATTTTTTTCGACATTTGATTGGAATAGTGTTTATGAATCGGGATTTTCATCAAAACGGTTTTCGGGTCTTTCTGACCTACTATAAGCCCCACTGGAAGCTGCTGGCCGTCGACATGGTCTGCGTGTTTTTCGCGGCACTGGCGAGCCTCCTGTTCCCCATCGCCAGCCGCAGCGCAATGCGCCAGCTGCTGCCGGCGCAGAAGTACGGCGCGTTCTTCGCAGTCATGGGGATTTTGTTCGTGGCCTACCTGATCAAGGCGGTGCTGAGCTACTGCATGACGGTCATCGGCCACCGCTGCGGCATGTACATGGAGGCCGACATGCGGGAGGATCTGTTCTGCCATCTGCAGGAGATGAGCTTCTCCTTCTTCGACCACAACCGCACCGGCGCGCTGATGAGCCGGATGACCTCCGATCTCTTCTCCGTCACCGAGATCGCCCACCACGGGCCGGAGAACGTCATCACCGCCCTGATCACGCTGGTGGGCTCGGTGATCATCCTCATGCGGATCCGCTGGGAGATCGCACTGGCGCTGCTGGTTCTGGTGCCGCTGAGCATCTGGCTGACCCTGATGCAGCGGCAGCGCATGACCCGCACCAACGTTCAGGTGAAAAAACAGCAGGCGGAGATCAACGCGGTGATCGAGTCCGGCATCTCCGGCGTGCGCACCGCCAGAGCCTTCGCCAACGAGGACATGGAAAACGCCAAATTCCGCGAGAGCAATGAGCGCTACAAGGGCAGCAAGCGGGAGTGGTACCGGGCCATGGGCACCTTCATGAGCGGGATGGAGTTCGCCATGTCCGCCCTGCAGGTGGTGGTCATCGCCCTGGGCGGCTTCTTCATCATGAAGGGCACCATGGACTACATCGACCTGATCACCTTCTCCCTGTACGTCACCAGCTTCGTGACCCCCATCCGCATGGTGGTGGCCTTCATGGAGACCTTCACCGACGGCATGGCGGGCTTCCAGCGCTTCCTGGAGCTCATGCGCACCGAGAGCCCCATCCAGGACGCCCCCGACGCCGTGGAGCTGAAAGAGGTCCGGGGCGCGGTGGAGTTCGATGACGTATCCTTCTGCTATGACAACGGCAGACCGGTGCTGGAGCATGTGGATCTCTCCATCGAGCCCGGAAAAACGCTGGCGGTGGTGGGCCCCTCCGGCGGCGGCAAAACGACGCTCTGTCAGCTGCTGCCGAGATTCTATGACGTCACCGGCGGCAGCGTCCGTCTCGACGGCATCGACATCCGAAACATCACCCAGCGGAGCCTGCACCGGGCCATCGGCATCCTGCAGCAGGATGTGTTCATCTTCGCCGACACCATCAAAGAAAACATCCGCTACGGCCGCCCCGACGCCACCGACGAGGAGATCATGGAGGCCGCCAAGCGCGCGGAGATCCACGAGGACATCCTCGCCATGCCCGACGGCTACGACACCTTCGTGGGGGAACGGGGCGTGATGCTCTCCGGCGGCCAGAAGCAGCGCATCAGCATCGCCCGCGTGTTCCTGAAGAATCCCCCAGTGCTGATCCTGGACGAGGCCACCAGCGCCCTGGACTCCGTCACCGAGCAGCACATCCAGGCGGCGCTGGACGAGCTGGCGGTGGGCCGCACCACGCTGATCATCGCTCATCGGCTCTCCACCGTCCGCAGCGCCGACCGGGTGGCCGTGGTGGACGACACCAGGATTGCCGAACAGGGCACCCAGGCCGAGCTCATCGAGAAAAACGGCATGTACGCAGAACTCCTCCGCGCCCAGCAGCTGCCCACGGCAGTGCTGTAAATTGGAGTTTATCGCTCGCTCCTTGTAGGGCGGGGACCTGTGCCCCGCCGCGTTGAATGTGCTGCCCATGTAACGGCGGG
>CADCQK010000139.1 GCA_902803575.1 Oscillospiraceae bacterium | reverse complement strand
CCCGCCGTTACATGGGCAGCACATTCAACGCGGCGGGGCACAGGTCCCCGCCCTACAAGGAGCGAGCGATAAACTCCAATTTACAGCTGAATGTAAAATCTCATCGAAACTCCACACTCGTCTCCTCCCTCTGTCCAAATGGATTCACATTCTGCCGAAACGGAGCGGAATCTCCTACCAAAACAGGGTAGAATACAAGCAGTTAGCATAGGATAACGCCTGCGGGCGTTTCTTTTCAGGGCATTGGTTAGCGAAAGCTAACGGCCTGAAACCGCGGTACTTCGGAAAGGAGTAAATCCATGAGCGTCGTGATTTTAGGCGGCAACGAATGTATGGTCCGTGAATATAAAGATCTTTGCAGGGAATACCAGTGCAAGGCGAAGGTTTACCCGAAGATGTCGGGCGCCATGAAGGATCTGGGTCGGCCGGATCTGCTGGTGATGTTCACCGGCACCATGTCCCACAAGATGCTGCGCTTCGCCATGAACGAGACCAAGGGCACCAAAACGCGCATCGTCCGCTCCCAGAGCGGCTCCATGGCGGCCCTGCGGAATATCCTTGAGGAGCATGCCTCGTGAGCAGGAAACGCTGAACGAATCGCCGCCCCCATCTTGCCGGCATCTTTTCCGTCTGACTGCCTTTCAAAATCTCGATATACACAAAGTATGCCTTCGATTTTTCAAGTTTGTCAGACGAAAAATCTGCTCGGCAATCTGTGCACTTCGATTCGTCCATCGCTTCCTGAATAATCTATCACTTTCACTTTAAGCAAGGAGACACTTCATGCCGGAAGAACTCATCATTCAGCAGGCTTCGCCCACCCTGGCGGGACTCAAGACCGGGAGCCTCTTCACATGTCCCTTCCAGTCGGAGCAGCAGCTTCGCACGGAGATCGACGCGCTGAATCTGCGTCTGGCGCCCAAGGGGGTGCAGGTGCGGATCCTGAGACTCAAGCGCCGGGCGCTGCTGTATCTCTACCGCCCCGAGCATCTGAAAAAGGACTTTCAGGAGCAGGCCGTGGCGGAGATCCTCCGGTCCTACGGTTACAGCACCGAGGACGCCGAGGGCTGCGTGGCGAAGCTGGGTGAGAAGATCCGGGACTGCGAGGAGTTTCCCCACGAGATCGGCCTCTTCCTGGGCTACCCGGCGGAGGACGTCCGGGGCTTCATTGAGGGCGGCGCCTGCAAGTGCGTGGGCTGCTGGAAGGTCTACGGCGACGAGGCCAGCGCCCAGCGGCGGTTCGCGCAGTTTCAGAAGTGCACCAGAGTCTACAGCTCCCTCTACCAGCGGGGGAGAAGCATCGAACGCCTGACAGTCAAAAGCTGAGAGGCGTCACCATAAACGAGTAAGAAAGGTTGGAACTTGAAAATGAGCAAAGTAGCAGTGATTTACTGGAGCGGCACCGGCAACACCGAGACCATGGCAAACGCCGTCCTGAAGGGCGCCCGCAGCACCGGCGCAGGTGCGGATCTGCTGACCCCCGCGGACGTGAACGCAGCGGCCATGAGCGCCTATACCGGCGTGGCCCTGGGCTGCCCGGCCATGGGCTCCGAGACCCTGGAGGAGGACGAGTTCGAGCCCATGTTCCAGGACATCAAATCCGCCCTGAAGGGCAAGAAGGTGGCCCTCTTCGGCTCCTACGGCTGGGGCGGCGGCGAGTGGATGGAGACCTGGGAACGGGACTGCCGCGGCGCCGGGATCGCCCTCGCCTGTGACAGCGTGATCGCCAACGAGGCCCCCGATGACGACGCCATCAACGCCTGCATCGCCCTGGGCAAAGCCGTCAGCTGACTGGTGAGTCTGCAGCGCGGAGCTCTGTCCCGGGCTGCATGCACATCGTGTTTCGTTTCCGTTTCTGTCCCCGCATCCGCTGCATCCGGATGTGGGGGCAGTGTTGTTTTCGGGAGCAGGGGAGGGGAGCCCTCTGGCTTCAGACAACAAAAAAGAGCACACCCGGTTGGTGTGCTCTTCTGTTGATTGGATCGGTTACGGAAGCAGACCGAGGATCCAGTTGAGAACGCCGTCAGCGTCATGCTCGCCGGCCAGTCCCAGAATCCAAAGAGCTGCTTTCAGACCATAGTTTGCCATAATAATTTTCCCCCTAAGTAAATTCAGAGAAGTGTTTTACGTGTCTCTCTGTTCCGCACAGATCCCCCTGCAGGAAAGGATGCCGGAAAAAGTACCCAACTTTTTCCCCTTGCATCCATAATATAACATTCATTTTGGCCAACTTCAAGTGGCAATATAGACGAAATGTGATATACAGATGCATTTTCGTCACATGATCTAAAAATAGACTCTTGTATTTGTTAGTTATTACTAACTGCCTGGGAGCGGAACAGAATGCGGTATTTACATAACAATTTAGATACAAATAGCCACAAAAATAACACAAAGATTCTTTGGGCAATTTGTCAGTTTCTTTTTGGATCCTTTGGGTTTTTCACCGGCTGTCTTGTTTTTTTGATCGGGAATTGGTATAATTACTCTGTATTGTTATCGAATCGGAAATCAATGGAATTTGGAGACTTCTATGGAAACCATAAGAACCATCTGGGACGGACTGGACTGGTCGGTGCTCACCGATATTTTAATGTATGTGCTGCCGGCGCTGATCTGCATCACACTCCATGAGCTGGCCCACGGTCTCGTGGCCTACCGGCTGGGGGACACCACCGCCAAAGACGCGGGACGCCTCAGCTTAAACCCGATCCGCCACATGGACTGGATGGGCATGCTGATGATGGTGGTGTTTCACTTCGGCTGGGCAAAGCCGGTGCCGGTGAACATGTACCGCTTCAAAAACCCCAAGCGCGGCATGGCCATCACGGCGTTGGCGGGACCCATGATGAACGTGCTGATCACGGTGGTGTTCCTGTTCCTCTACGGGCTTTTGTACGGGAAGCTGGATCACGCGGGCTTCGTGCTCCGGACCATTGCCGCCACCGCGTATCTGAGCATCTCTCTTGCCATTTTCAATCTGATCCCCATCAGCCCGCTGGACGGGTCGAAGATCCTGTTCTCCCTCCTGCCGGATCGGCAGTACGCCACGCTGATGCACTATGAGCGCTACGGAATGCTGCTGATGCTGGCGCTGGTGGCCACCGGCGTGCTGGGCAGACCCCTGAGCGCCGCCTGCAGCTGGGTCTTCGGAAAACTGTTTATCATTGCGAATTGGAGTTATGGCCTTGTCACCTGAAAATCTGAACAAGAACGCCGATCCGACCTTTTTCCTGGAGGGGATCGTGCATGATAAGAGCGACATGGTGGATTTCGAGGGGCCCCTGAGTCTGATCCTCCTGCTGCTCCATAAGAATAAAATCGAGATCCGGGACATCCAGATCTCCGAGATCCTGGACCAGTATCTGGCCTACCTCGCGGAGATGGAGCGGCTGGATCTGGAGATCGCCAGCGAGTTTGTCCAGATGGCGAGCTACCTTTTGTACATCAAGACGCGGATGCTGCTCACCGAGGAAAAGGAGATCACCGAGCTGGAACAGCTGATCGCCTCTCTGGAGCAGCTGAAGGCCAAGGATACCCTGACGGCGCTGAAAAGCGTCACACCGCTGCTGGAGGAGGCCTCCAGAAAGGGCTTCCAGTACATTTCCCGTCCGCAGGAACCGCTGCCGAAAAAGGCGGGGGAGTACCGCTACCGGATCGAGGAGGCGGATTTCCTGCAGGCGCTGCTGCGGGTCTTCACCCGGGAGGGCGCCGCAGTGGAGGCCCCCACCTTCACTGCGCCGAAGCGGATCATTTACAGCGTCCGCACCAAGAGCCGCGACCTGATCGATCTTTTAAGAAGCCACGGCGACATGACCCTGAAGGAGCTCTACGCCCGCTGCGAGAGCCGAAGCGAGCTGGTGGCCACCTTCATCTCAGTGCTGGAGCTGTGCAGCATGGGCAGTCTGATGCTCTCGGAGCAGGACGGCGCCTACGTCGCCAGCTACACCGGCAGCGAACAGCAGACCGAAGAAATTCTGGATTCCATCGCGGAATCCGTTGGAGAGTAAATCCCTATGGAAGAAATCAAAACCACGAATGAAATGACCAGCGACGAGCTGATCAGCGCCATTGAGGCGATCCTCTTTGCCTCCGGTGAGCCCATTGCCGCCGCGAGAGTCGGCCAGGTGCTGGGTGTGGATACCGAGACCATCCACCGCTGCGCCAAGGAACTGCAGAACGCCTATGAGGAGAGCGGCAGCGGCATCCGTCTGGTGCGGATGAACGACAGTCTGCAGCTGTGCTCCGCGCCGGAGTTCTCTACCTACGTTTTAAGAGCACTGGAGCAGCGCAAGCCGCCGAAGCTCAGTGCGTCGGCGCTGGAGGCGCTGGCGGTTGTGGCCTATTTCCAGCCGGTGACCAGGGCCTACATCGACCAGGTTCGCGGGGTGGACAGCTCCTACACCGTCACGAGCCTTCTGGAGCGGGGACTCATCGAGGCCTGCGGAAGACTGGAGGCGCCGGGCAGACCGACCCTCTATCAGACCAGCAAGCTTTTCCTGCGCACCATGGGCATCACCGATCTGGAGCAGCTGCCGGTGCTGCCGGATCTGGCCTCCAACGAGGGGGCGGAGAAGCTCCAGGCTGCCATCGAGGAGCTGCAGAATCGCGGTCAGCAGACCGAAATCACCGAAGTCACCGAAGCCGAAACCGCCGAAGCCGCGCCCGCCGAGGAGTGAGGTCATTTGTCTGTCGGACTCTGGATCCTTCTGATCCTTCTGCTTCTGCTCATCGGGCTGACGCTGCTGCCCGTGGGGGTGGATGCGGAGTATCACCCGGAGGGGTTCTTTCTGCGCGTGAAGGCGGGCCCCGTCCGTCTCACGATCCTGCCGAAGAAGCCGAAACAGCAGAAGAAACCCAAAAAAACGAAAACCGAAAAGCCCAAGAAAGAGAAGAAGCCGAAAAAGGAGAAGAAAAAGCCCAGGATCACCCTGGATCTGATCTTCACCCTGATCCGGCTGGCACTGGAGGCGGTCTCGACCTTCCGAAAAAAGCTGAAGGTGGAGCTGTTCCGGCTCTGGCTGCTGGTGGCGACGAAGGACCCCTATCAGACCGCCACCCTTTACGGGTATCTCAGCGCGGCGCTGGAGGGGCTCTATCCCTTCGCGGCACGGGCGCTGGACATCAAAGAGCGGGACGTGCGCTTGAACGCAGACTTCACCGAGGAGTCCATGGGCGTCGAGGGACGGCTCATCCTCACCATCCGCATCGGGCAGATCCTCGGCATCGGCCTGGTGTTCCTGTGGAAGCTGTTTATATGGTATCTGAAACAAAGAACTGGACATAAAAAGGCTGCGTGAGCGGCTGGAAAGGACGGAAAACCATGGATCAAAACGAACTCACCGTCGTCATGAGCGCGACCATGAACAAGATCAAAGAGCTGGTGGACACCAACACCGTTGTGGGCAAAGCCATCCACACCGACGACGGCATCACCCTCATTCCGCTCTCCCGGGTCAGCTTCGGCTTCGCCAGCGGCGGGTCGGAGTTTCCCACCAAGGAGAAAAAGGGCATCGGTGCCGGCTCCGGCGCGGGCGTCAAGGTGGAGCCCATCGGCTTTCTCGTCATCAAGGACGGCAACGTGCGCATGATGAACATCGCCCCCACCAACAACACCGTGGACCGCATCATCGACATGGCCCCCAGCGTCATGGACCGGGTGGACCAGTTCATCGACAAGCGGAAGAACTCATAAAAATAAAAAATCAGCCATCTGGCCATACTAAGCACTGCCGAAAGGGTGGTGCTTTTTATGAAGAGATGGCTTTGTACATGGATGATCTGCGTTTTGCTGACGGGCTCGGTCTGCGCGGTCTCGGAGATTCCAGAGACCTCCGCCGGGGCGGCGGCGCTGCTGCACGCGGACACCGGAACTGTGCTGTATTCCGAGAACGCCGACGCGCCCATGGGCATCGCCAGCACCACCAAGATCATGACTGCTTTGGTGGTGTTGGAGCATTGTGATCTGGATGAAAGCGTGGAGATCCTCCCCGAGGACACCGATGTGGAGGGCTCCAGCATGTATCTGCAGGCGGGGGAGACCTGCACCGTAAAAGAGCTGCTCTACGGCCTGATGCTGGCCTCCGGCAACGACGCGGCGCTGGCACTGGCGCGGTATTGCGGCGGCTCCGTGGAGGGCTTCGTGGATCTGATGAATCAGAAGGCCGCCGAGCTGGGTCTGACCCGGACGCACTTCTGCAACCCCCACGGCCTGGACGCCGAGGGACATCTGTCCACCGCAAGGGAGCTGGGGATCCTGGCCTGCAGCGCCATGGAGAACGATACCTTCCGGGAGATCGTCTCTACGAATGACATAACGATAAAGGATCTAACTTATGTAAACCATAATAAACTTTTACGCACCTATGATGGCTGCATCGGGGTCAAGACCGGCTACACCGAGGCCTGCGGGCGGATCCTCGTCTCCTGCGCCGAGCGGGATGGCACCCGGTTCGTCTGCGTGACGCTCTCAGATCCCGACGACTGGACGGATCACGCCGCGCTGCTGGACTGGGCCTTTGAAAACTGGGATTATCGGGAGATCACGGCTTCCTACGAGCTGGCGGTGCTCTCCGGAGAGACACCCGCCTGCACGGCCGAGGCGATCCCGACGCGGCTGCTGCTGAGAACCGATGAGCAGCCGAAGCTCAGAGCGGAGCTGCCGCGGTTCCTGTTCGCACCGCTGCACAAGGGTGAGACCATCGGCACCCTCACCGCCACGTCGCCTGATGGAGCAGAGGTGCAGACGCCGCTGATCTGCCGCAGTGACATCCCCGCCGACGCGGCCATGTGCCTCACGCCCATGGAGCGGATGCAGCGGATCTGGCGCCTCGTGGGCCACGGGATGTTTGCTTATCACATTCATTGAGGAAAACACCATGAAACAACGCTTACAAAAATGCATATCCGCCGCGGGGGTGGCGTCCAGAAGAGCGGCGGAGGCCATGATCACCGCCGGCCGGGTCACAGTCAACGGCGTCGTTGCAGCTCTTGGTGACAGCGCCGACCCGGATGTGGACCAGATCTGCATCGACGGGGTGCCGCTGCCGAAGCAGGAGGAAAAGATCTATCTGATGCTCCACAAGCCCAGAGGCTACGTCACCACCCTCAGCGACGAGCAGGGGAGAAAGACCGTGGCGGAGCTGGTCACGGCGGTGGGCGTGCGCGTCTACCCCGTGGGCCGGCTGGATCTGGACAGTGAGGGGCTGCTGCTGATGACCAACGACGGCGAGGCTGCCAACGCCCTCATGCACCCGTCCCGCGTGGTGGACAAGGTCTATCAGGTGGAGGTCTCCGGTGCTTCACTGGAGCGGGCAGCAGAGATCATCCGATCCATCACCGATCTGGACGGGGAGACCGTTTCTCCGGCGCAGGTGGATATCCTCGACCATCGGCACCTCTCGGTCACCATCCACGAAGGGAAGAACCGCCAGGTGCGCCGGCTCTGCGCCAAAGCAGGTCTCACGGTGCACCGGCTCAAAAGAGTGGCAGAGGGCGCTTTAAAACTGGGAAATCTCCCGCCCAGAGGCTTTCGCTACCTCAATGAGCAGGAGATCTCATACATCAAATCTTTGATTTAATCAGGCATTGGCCGTCTGCTTCTGCCGACGCTCGTACTGCATCAGGCTCAAAATCCCCATCAGGCAGATCACGCCGTTGGCGATGCCGTAGGCCACGTCGGAAATCAGGAAGGAGTACACCGACCACATCAGCAGATTCACCGCGAAGCCGATCTTCGTGGCTTTGACGGTCTTGCAGTAGTAGTTGCACAGCGACAGCTGGATCGTCGCCACGATCACGATGACGCCCAGCCAGCCCTCGGTATTCAGGGCCACGCCCATGCCGGTGCAGAGCAGGGTAAAGGCCACCATCAGCGGCACGGTGTATTTGTCGATCATCACCAGATAGTTCCGCGCCACGCCGAAGGCCTGGGAGATCAGCCGCACCGGGGCTGCGAAGAACAGGCTGGAGATCACCAGAAACAGGCTCTCCAGCATCTGGAACAGATAGGCCTTGCGCCGATCGTTGGTCAGCGTGCTGAGCATCAGGAAAACGGAAGAAACACACGAGATCAGGTTGCCGATCAAAAGCATCTTGGTCATGCTGGTCACCTCTTTCAAAATTGTATATTGCATATCGCATACCGCATATCGCTTATTGACTATATCATAAAAATATAGTAAAGTCAACACAGGAACTATAAAAGATTTTGAACGGAGTGTTTAATATGCCGATCCCCGTGAAAATAGAGGCCGAGGAGCCGCGTTCTGCCAAGGAGCGGGTCTATGATACGCTGCTGGAATGGCTGATCTACGGCACGATCCTGCCGGGGGAAAAACTCAACGAAATGGAGCTGGCGGCCTACTTTAACGTCAGCCGCACCCCGGTGCGAGAGGCTTTGATGCTGCTGGCAGCCGACGGCTTTGTGGACGTGATCCCCAACCGCGGCAGCTTCGCCTCCAGACTCTCCATGACCGACGCGGACGCGGTCTATACCGCCATCTCCGCGGTGCAGAGCGACATCGCCCGTCTGGCCTGCGGCCGCTGCAGGGAAGCGGACCGGAAAGAGCTGGAGCGGATGAACGAGGCCTACATCCGGAGCTTCAGCGGAGAGATCAGTGACATCCTCCGGGCCGACGAGCAGTTCCACGACGCCGTGGCAAAGCTGGCGGGGAACCCGTACCTGCTGCAGTTCCTTTTAAAACTCCAGCGGCACGTCTACCGGTTCGAGCGGATTTTGTATCAGGCGGGGGCCGCGGATCTGGAGCTCTCTGCCCGCCACCATCAGGAGCTCATCGACGCCATCGCCGCCGGGGACGAGGCTGCCGCCGCCACCTCCAGCTCTGCCAACTGGATGGGCCAGTACCGGGACCAGCGACCGATCCTGGAGCAGACCATTCTGGACAACGGCTGGGGCGCGTGAGAAGGTTTACATAATTTCATTCGGATCATTGTTTGTATTTCAAATATAGAAAGGAGAACCATCATGTTTCTAAAACTCACCAAACAATTCGGAAAGCCCATCTGCGTGGTGCTGTATGCCGCGGGGGCTGCCATGGCCTCGAAGAAAAAGCCGCTGCCGCTGCTGGCGCTGTTCGGCATGCACGCCGCCGAATATGCCCTGATCGGGAAGAAGACCGCCGCCGAATACGGGCTCGGCGCCGCGGAGGGTCTGGCCAACTGCCTGTCCTTCGGCTTCACCTGGTGGCTGCCCATCCGGAAAGAAAAATAACACCAATTAGTTTTAGCTAACAAATAGTGCCGCTTCTGTATAGAAACGGCACTATTTTTGTTCATAATGTCGAATAAAGGACGCGCAAATTGTGACTTGCTACAAAAATGCGCAGACCGTCGGGAAAATCAAAAAATCCACTTGCTTTGTTTTTAACGAAAGCAGTATAATGAGGTTGGACGACACTGGATAATTATTATGTCCAATAATGAAAGGTAGGGAAGGCTATATGGAGCCAAGAGATTTCAAGGCAGTGGATGAGATTCTGGAGCAGTACAACTGCGACAAGCAGCAGATCATCGCGATTCTGCAGGACGTGCAGGATATCTATCGCTATCTGCCGCAGGATGTGCTGGCTCACGTCTCAGAAAAAACCGGAATGAGCGAGTCGGAAATCTACGGCGTCGCAACGTTCTATGGCAACTTCTCACTGGACGCAAAGGGCAAATACGTGCTGAAAGTCTGCCGCGGAACGGCATGTCACGTGCGCAAGAGTGCGGACGTGCTGGCGAAGCTGCAGGAGATCACCGGTCTGAACGACAAGAAGTCCCTCTCGGACGACGGTCTGTTCTCGCTGGAGATCGTCTCCTGCCTGGGCGCCTGCGGTCTGAGCCCGGTGGTCATGGTCAATGACACCGTGCACGCCGCCATGACGCCGGATAAGGCCAAGGATCTGATCGCTGATCTGAGAGCTGGGGAGGGCTGAGGCCATGAGAGAAAAGCTGCATTCCCTGGAGGAATTCCAGGCTCTGCAAGCGCAGTATAAGGCTGCGCGGGAAGCAGAGAAGCGCAAGGTTCTGGTCTGCTGCGGCACCGGCTGCGTGGCCGGCGGCAACCTGAACGTCTATCAGGCGCTGAAGAATAAGATGGCGGAGCTGGGCATCGCCTGTGAGGTCAGTCTCAGCGACAACCACGGCGGCGACGCGGTGGGCCTGAAGAAGTCCGGCTGCCACGGCTTCTGCGAGCGGGGCCCGCTGGTGCGCATCGAGCCGGAAGGCTGGCTCTACACCCGCTGCACCGTGGAGGACGTGGACGAGATCGTCCAGAAAACCATCCTGGAGGGCGAGTTCATCGACCGTCTCGGCTACCACAACGAGGACGGCCTGTGCAAGCGCCAGGAGGACATCCCCTTCTATAAGAAGCAGACCCGCCGGGTGCTGGAGCACTGCGGCCACATCGACTCGGAGTCCATCGAGGAATACCTCTCCATCGGCGGCTACGAGGCTCTGGCGAAATGTCTGTTTGAAATGTCCGGCGACGAGGTCATCAAAGAGGTCTCCGACTCCGGTCTGAGAGGCCGCGGCGGCGCCGGCTTCCCCACGGGCAAAAAATGGGCCCAGGTCGCGGCGCACACCGACGAACCGGTGAAGTACATCGTCTGCAACGGCGACGAGGGCGACCCCGGCGCGTTCATGGACCGCTCCTGCATGGAGGGCGACCCCCACAAGGT
>CADCQK010000138.1 GCA_902803575.1 Oscillospiraceae bacterium | reverse complement strand
CTGGCTGATCGGCCTGTATATCATGGCCTCCTGCTACCACACCCTCTGCGCCCAGTTCATCCGGGCGGAAGGGAAGACCGCCCTCTTTGCGGTCCAGGGCATGATCAACACGCTGCTGGTCATCGTTTTGAATATCATCTTTCTCGCGGTGCTCCACATGGGCATCACGGGCTATGTGCTCTCCATCGTGCTGGCGGACGTGTTCTGCGCCCTGCTGCTGTTTGTAAAGGAAAAGCTCTGGCGGCAGCTCACCCTGCACCCCGGCTGGCCCCACTGGAGAGAGATGCTGGCCTACTCCATCCCCATGATCCCGGCCACCATCTTCTGGTGGATCACCAGCGTGTCCGACCGTTACATGGTCACGGGCTTCATCAGCGAAGCGGCCAACGGCGTCTACGCGGTCTCCTACAAGCTGCCGACCCTGCTGAGCATCGTCTCCACGATCTTCATGGAGGCGTGGCAGTTCTCTGCGGTGGCGGAGTCGGAGGGAGACAAGCTGGAGCATGTCCGGTTCTTCTCCAGAGTCTGGGCGGCCTTCCAGGCGGTGATGTTCCTGGCGGCGGGCGCCATCACGGCATTGGCAAAGCCCCTGGTGAACGTGCTCACCGCGACGCCGGAGTTCTATGAGGCGTGGCTCTACGTGCCGGTTCTGTCGGCAGCCATGGTCTATTCCTCTCTGGTGAGCTTCCTCGGCAGCGTCTACATGGTGGAGAAAAACTCCATGCGCACCTTCCTCACCGCCATGATCGGCGCGGTGCTGAACATCATCCTGAACCTGATCCTGATCCCCTCGAAGCTGGGGGTCCAGGGCGCGGCCATCGCCACCTGCATCAGCTACTTCGTGGTGTTCCTGATCCGTGCGGCAGACGTGCGGCGGTTCATCCCCTTTAAGCTCTATCCCATCGGCCTCGCGGAAAACTCCATTCTGCTGATGGTGCAGATCGTCTTCATGGTTCTGGAGCTGCCGGGGTGGATCTGGGTGCAGTGCGTGTGCATGCTGCTGATGCTCTATCTGAACCGCACCCCGGTGAAAAACACCCTCGGCCGGGTCCTCGGCATGGTGCACAGAAAACGCGCTTAACTGATTCAATCGGAGGATTGTTACGTTGAAGATATGGAACAGCTTCCTGGGGAAGCTACTGATGACTTTTCTGATCTCCATGGTGCCTGTGGTGGAGCTGCGGGGTGCGATCCCCATCGGCGTGGCCCACGGCCTGCCCTTCTGGTGGGCGATCCCGGTGTCCATCGTGGGGAATCTGGTTCCGGTGCCCTTTATCATCATCTTTATCAAAAAGATCTTCGCCTGGCTCCGCACCAAGAGCAAGTGGCTGAACGATCTGGTGACCAGGCTGGAAAACCGGGCCATCAGCAAAATCGACACCGTGAAGAAGTACCAGTTCTGGGGCCTGTTCATGTTCGTGGCGATCCCGCTTCCCGGCACCGGGGCCTGGACCGGCGCACTGATCGCCGCCATGATGGATATGGACCTGAAGGACGCCTGGCCCTCCATCACTCTGGGCGTCATCACCGCCGGAGCCATCGTGGCCTTCGTGACCTACGGGGCAGGGGCGCTGTTATTCGGTTAAATCGGAGTTTTTTCTATGAGAGTTTCAACAACCAAACGGCTGGCGTCGCTGCTGATCGCCTGTCTGCTGCTTCTGAGTCTCACCGGCTGCGGCGAGGACGTGGGGGAGTACCGTATCCTGAAAACCGTGGGGGAGGAGCGCTTCTCCATCGGCTACCGGGTGGGTGACCCTGTGGCTCTGTACGTGGACGCGGCCCTTCGGACCCTGGCGGCCGAGGGCACGGTGCATAAGCTGGCCATGCAGTGGCTGGGCACGGACAACACCGCCATGGAGGCGGACGAAAACGCGCTGGACGACCTGGGCAAGATCCCGAAGCGCACCCTGATTGTGGGCGTCAACGAGAGCTGCTTCCCCCTGAGCTATTCCGACGGGGACACCTTCTCCGGCTTTGACATCGCCCTGGCCAAGGCGGTCTGCAAGCGGCTGGGGTGGAAGGTGAAGTTCCAGGCCATCGCCAGAAGCGACATCTACATCCAGCTCACCTCCGGCAACGTGGACTGCATCTGGGGCGGCATGCCCATGGACGACATCAACCTGGACGACAAGGGCAACGAAAAGCCCATGAGCGAGCAGCTGGCGGTCTCGGAGCCCTATCTGCGAAACGAGATCATCCTCATCACCAGAAACGACTCCGAATACGGCTCCATGGCCAAGCTCAGGGGCAAGACCCTGATGATGGACTCCGGGCAGCAGTATATGGACGCCCTGACCGAGAGCGGCCTCCAGGATCGCTTCGGCCAGATCCAGCGGGTCAACGGCGGGGCCCAGCAGTGCTTCGAGGCGCTGAAAACCGGCCAGTGCGCCGCCATCCTCACGGACAGCGTGGCCCTGAGCTACTACACCAACGTGAACTGACGGCAATAACCATTTTGTTATTCAAATTAAGACCGGATCCATCCGGGGAAAGAGGAGTTAGAAATGTTTACGCCGAAAGAAGTTGCGCAAAACTATCTCAACGCCTGTGAGACGAAAGCCAAGCTGCCCTTTGGGCGGATGTTCGTGCTGGCCATTCTGGCGGGCCTGTTCATCGCCTTCGCGGGAGCTGCCTCGGGAGCGGCCTCGGCCACGCTGCCGGGCTCTGCCGCGCGGATCGCCAGCGGCGTCATGTTCCCGGCGGGCCTCGCCATGGTGCTGGTGGCGGGCAGTGAGCTGTTCACCGGAAATAACCTGATGATTATGGGCGTGCTGGAGCGGCGCATCACCCTGGCCGCCATGCTGCGGAACCTGATCATCGTCTGGATCGGCAACCTGGTGGGCGGCCTGATCGTGGCCTTCATCATGGTCTATGGCCACGGGGTCTCCGCCTTCGACGGCGCCTTCGCCACGGCCGTGGTGAACACCGCATCTGCCAAGGTACACATGAGCTTCGGCGATGCACTGCTGCGGGGCGCTGGCTGCAACTTCCTGGTCTGCATCGCGGTGTGGATGTCCAACGCCGCCAAGACCGTAGGGGGGAAGATCGCAGGACTGTTTTTCCCCATCGCCGCCTTCGTGGTATCGGGCTTCGAGCACTGCGTGGCGAATATGTACTACATCCCGGCGGGCATTTTCGCCTCGAAGCTCTATGACATCCCCGCCGAGGGACTGAACTGGGGCAGCTGCTTTGTGAACAATCTGCTGCCGGTGACCCTCGGAAACATGATCGGCGGGGTCATAATGGTGGGCGTCGCAGGCTGGTATCTCTACCTGCTGCCGGACCACAAGCTATCCCACAGCGGGAAGGCGTAATCGCTGAATAAACCACAGACTGTAAGATTCTAAACGGTCTGTGGTATTTGCATGCCTGAAATGGCAGTTTTATGATATAATGCAAAAGTTATGAAATCATAATATTTTTACATATTCGTCAGTTATTTGCGGTTACAGGTTTCTAAAATATGCAAAATGCACAAAAAATGAGGGCGTTTTTCGGCTTCTCTCCGATTTTGCATTTGGGCTGTTGACTGTGCTAATGGTTTTGTGATAATGTCAGGTTTGGTAGAGAAGGGGAGGAGGATCCCGCTTGAAAAAAATGTATGTTTTGATCGGCAACTACGGCAGCGGCAAGAGCGAACTGGCGCTGAACTTCGCCTTCGAGGCCGCCAAGCACGGCCGCACGGAGCTGCTGGATCTGGATATGGTCAATACCTACTTCCGTCTGACCGAGCGCGGCAAGCTGGTCAGCCAGAAGGAGATCCGTCTGGTGAGCCCGAACTTCGCCTGCTCCGGCATTGAGACGCTGTCTCTGCCGGCGGAGGTGGCCTCGGCCTTCGCCATGAACTGGGATACGGTCATCTTCGACGTGGGCGGCGACGCCGTCGGCTCCACGGCCCTGGGCCGGTACCACAGCGACTTTGCGGAGCTGGAGCCGGGTGAGCTGGAGGTTCTGAACGTGGTGAACATCCGCCGTCCGCTGGCCGGCACGGTGGAGAAGATCATCAAGCTCCAGGAGGAGATGCAGATCCACTCCAGACTGAAGATCACCGGCATGATCAACAACACGAACCTGGGTACCATGACCCGCCCGGATGAGCTGCGCGACGGCTACGAGATCCTAAAGGAAGTCAGTCAGCAGACCGGCATCCCGGTGGCCTACACCAGCGGCAAGAAGGAGTTTCTCGACCAGTTCCTCAGCGAGGGCCACGACCCGAAGTACATCGGCAAGCCCATCGAGATCGACATCTACATGCGCCGCGACTGGGACAGCTTCATCGGCGGTCTCAGCGACAAATAAGATCCCCTTGTGTAAATCCGCTCCGGCGGTTTGCAGATAGAGTACAACCAAAAAATTTTTGGAAAAGAGGTAGCGAAATGGCAAAATTCATTGGTGTAGTGACAATCGATGAAATGATTTGCAAAGGCTGCGGACTCTGCGCGCGCGCCTGCCCGAAGAAGATCATCGAATTGTCCAAGGAAAAGATCAACGCGAAGGGCTACCACCCCGCGACGGTCGTTCGTCCGGAAGAGTGCATTGCGTGCGCTTCCTGCGCACTGACATGTCCTGATGTGGCGATCCGTGTTGAGAAAGTCATGAAGGAGGAAGCGTAATTATGGCATTGCAGCTTATGAAAGGCAGCGAAGCGATCGCTGAGGCCGCCATCCGTGCCGGTGCACGTTATTTCTTTGGCTATCCGATCACCCCGCAGACTGAGATTCCCGAGTACATGTCCGCCCGTATGCCCGAGGTCGGAGGTTGCTTCCTCCAGGCCGAGAGCGAGGTCGCGGCCATCAACATGATCTATGGCGCTGCCGGTACCGGCGCCCGCGCCATCACCTCTTCCTCCAGCCCCGGCGTCAGCCTGAAGCAGGAGGGCATCAGCTACTGCGCCGGTGCGCAGCTGCCCTGCGTCATTCTGAACGTCATGCGCGGCGGCCCCAGCCTCGGCAACATCCAGGCCTCTCAGGGCGACTACTTCCAGGGCGTCAAGGGCGGCGGCAACGGTGACTACCACCTGCTGACCTACGCTCCCGCCTCCGTGCAGGAAGCCATCGACATCATGATGTACGCCTTTGACAAGGCGGAGCAGTACCGCGTCCCCGTCCTCTTCCTGGCGGACGGCATCATCGCCCAGATGATGGAGCCGGTTGAGATGCCCGAG
>CADCQK010000137.1 GCA_902803575.1 Oscillospiraceae bacterium | reverse complement strand
GTGTGATGGAATTGGTAGACGTGCTTGACTCAAAATCAAGTGCCGCAAGGCGTGCCGGTTCGAGTCCGGCCACCGGCACCAAAAAAAGAGTCCCCTTGGGGGGCTCTTTTTTTGGTATTCGCCGTGGCAGACGAGAACCGGAGGTTCGATAAGTGAGGCTCCAAGAGGACAAGCGACAGCGAAGTCCGATTGGCTAAGCCGAACTTATGCATGCGAGCGCAGCGAGTCGCTGTCCGGCCACCGGCACCAAAAAAGAGGGAATCCTGCGGGATTCCCTCTTTTTTTGGTGGTCAGCTAAAGCTGACGAAGATCCGCTTCGCTCAATTCTGCGAGAGGGACATACCCTCCTCTCTCGCACTCTCCCCATGCAAAAAGGGACCCAGATCGGGTTCCCTTTTTCTTTTTTTTATTTCTTGTCGAGTCTCCGGTCTCTGCCGAAGCGGTCGGTCCATTTTTTCAGGATGCCGTAGATCAGGATCCAGAGCAAAACGCCGAGGACCAGACCTGCGATCAGGTCCAGCACCGAGTGCTGCTTCACGAACACCGTGGAGACTGATACCAGTACACCCCAGAACACCAGGATCCATCTTCCCTTTCGAAGATCCTCTCCGTCGAAGGAGGCGAAGATCACGCCCATGCAGCCCACCACATGCATACTGGGCAGCACATTGGTCGGCGTATCCGCGCCGTAGACCCCGGCGACGATGAAGCGGGAGAAGTTCGTGATCTCCGGCTGGCCGAGATCCGGCCGCAGCAGCTGACAGTTCGGAAACACCGCGCAGATCAGAAGCGAGATGGAAAACCCGAAGATGATATACAGCGCATACCGCGTGAAGGCCGGCCCGTCCCCCTTCGCCAGAAAGACAAAAGGCGGCAGCAGCAAAAGCGGATACCAGGTGATGTAGGGATAGATGAACCCCGCCAGGAACGGGATCTTGTCATCAATGGGCAAATAGCTGACAAAGCAGCCGTCCACAGAGCTGATCCAATACTCCTGCGCCATGAACCAGATCAGGTAAAAAGGCAGGTATAAAAACAGCAGCACATAGGGGTGCGTGCGCACATAGTCCCGATAGGAGAACTTCCCGGTGCGGATCTGGGTCATCCGCAACCGCAGCTCCTCCTGGAGCGCCTGAAGCTCTTCCTGCAGCTCGAGCAGATCTTGAGTAGGCTTGTTGGGCATTTCGTTCCTCCATCAGCGTTTTCAGGTGTAATATTTTAACATACCCCATTCTGCTTGTCAATTCTGAGACAGAATATGATGACCCCTCCCGTTTCCATGTACGAATTGGGAAAAAACCATTGACGAAATACAAAAGATGCATTAAAATAATTAATTGATTTGAGAAATGTAAGATTCTGACGAAAAGGAAGAGAGAGAAGAAAGGAGCAGACATGGAGCTTCGTATCATCAACACGTTTTTGAAAGTGGCGCAGCTGCAGAGCTTCTCCAAGGCTGCGGATTCTCTGGGCTACTCCCAGTCGGCCATCACGGTGCAGATCCAGCAGCTGGAAAACGAGCTGGGGGTGCGGCTGTTCGACCGCATCGGAAAGAATGTCACCATCACCCACTACGGCCAGGCCTTCATCCCCTATGCCAGAGAGGTGCTCTCTGCCGTGAGCCGGGCGGCCAACTTCGCCGTAGAGGAAAAGGATCTCAGCGGCAGTCTGCGGATCGGCACCATCGAGTCCGTCATCGCCACCCGTTTCACCGAGGTGCTGTCGGAGTTCCACCGCCGCTGCCCGAAGGTGAAGACCGAGATCCACACCGGCGGTACCAAGGATCTGCTGGATATGCTTCAGCACAACGAGCTGGATCTGATCTACACCCTGGACGAGTCCGGCTACGAGCCCCAACTGGTGAAGCTCTTTGAGACGCCGGCGGAGATCGTGGTCATGGCCGGACACCAGCATCCCCTGGCGGGCCGGCAGGATCTGAAGCTGAAGGACGTCATCAACGAGGAGTTCATCCTCATGCCGCAGACCAGCAACTACCGGCATCTCTTCGACGCGGAGCTGGCCAAGCAGAAGCTGGAGGTGCACCCCTTCCTGGAGCTGGACGGCACGGACATGGCCCTGCGGCTCCTGGAGCAGAACCCCTATCTGACGGTGCTGCCGCTTTACGCCGCCGAGCGGCAGGTAGAGGCCGGCACCATCGTGGTACTCCCGCTGTCCGACTGCCACATGGAGCAGACTCTCCAGCTGGTGCACCACAAGGACAAGGTCATCACCCCCCAGATCAAGGTCATGGCCGAGGTCATCGCCCAGAGCGCCGGTGCGGAGATCCAGGCGGAGATGGAGTAATAATCCCGAATCATCAAAAGGATGCAGCCCGATGGACTGCGTCCTTTTTTTGTTTTATAGATACCGATTGTCCTTCCCTCTTATGGTGACCTCACCGGCGTTGACGGTCTCGGTATTACCGTCGGGATAGCGGACCCGAAGGCCGAAGTCGTCGGTGATCTCAACGGCAAAAGCCTCGCGGACGGCGTCGCCGCGGATGACCCGGACTTCCCTTCCCACGGTGACGCAGCGGCTGCGGTATTCCTCCAGATACGCGAAGCGATCCTGCTCCCATGCGGCGTACATGGCGTCCAGCTCCCGGATCATGGCGGCGGCCAGCCGGGCGCGGTCGACTTTCTCGCCGGTCTCGCTGAAGATGGAGCCCGCCTTCTCCCGCAGCTCCTCGGGGAAATCCGCGATCCGGTTGTTGGCGTTGACGCCGATGCCGATGACCACGGAGTCCAGGGCTGCGCTCTCCCCCTCCAGCGTCAGCTCCGTGAGGATGCCGCAGATTTTCCGCTCCCCCAAGAGCACATCATTGGTCCACTTGATCTTCGCCTCTGCCCTGCTCACCTGCTCGATGGCTCTGCAGATGGCAACGGCGGTGTGAGCGGTCAGGGTCGCGGCCTCCATGGGCTGACACTTCGGTCTGAGCAGCAGGGACAGGTACACCCCGCAGTCGGCGGCGGAGGTGAAGGAGCGGCCGGAGCGGCCTCTCCCGGCGGTCTGCTCATTGGCCACGGCGCAGAACAAATGGGGCGCCCCCTGCACCGCCTCACGCTTCAGATAGGAATTGGTGGAGTCGATGGTGTCAAAGCAGCGCACCAGCGCCCTGCGTTCCTCCGGCAGATGGGCGCAGACTTCTCCCTGAGTGAGTCTGCCCGGGGTGCTGAGCAGGCAGTAGCCCCGGTTGGTGACGGCGTCGATGACATAGCCGTCCTCTTTCAGCGCTTTGACCGCGTTGCTCACCGCCATGCGGGTCACCCCCAGCTTTTTGCTGATCTCGGCGCCGGAGATGTAGCCCTCCCGCTCCATCAGCAGCATCAATACCTCGTCGCGCAGCATCCGACTTCCCTCCTTTTTTTCTATTATTATACCGGGAAGCTGTCGGATTGTAAAGATTCTTTTCTCCTGTCTTGACAATCAACAGCGTGTATGGTATCCTCTGGATTGTAAAGTTTTATTTCAAACAATTTTACAATCAAGGAGAAAAAGAAATGAAGCTGAAAACCGTCGATCTGGCCCTGTGCGGGCTGTTTGCGGCGATTCTGGCGGTCTGCGCCTGGATCACCGTGCCCTTTGGTCCCATCCCCTTCACCCTGCAGACCTTCGGGGTCTTTGCCGTTCTGGGCATCCTGGGCGGCAAGCGAGGTACGATCTCGATTCTGGTGTATCTGCTGCTGGGTGCGGTGGGACTGCCGGTGTTTTCCGGGTTCCACGGCGGCGTGGGGGCGCTGTTCGGCGTCACCGGCGGCTATCTGATCGGTTTTCTGCTCACCGGCGCCGCGGTGTGGCTGGCGGAAAAATGGTTCGGCGACGGGTTCTGGAGCTTCACGATTTCCGCCATCATCGGGCTGCTGCTGTGCTACGCCTTCGGCACCGCGTGGTTCATGATCCTCTACACCAAGGGCGGCAACGAGATCACCCTCGCCGGCGCCCTCGGCATGTGCGTGATCCCCTTCCTGCTCCCCGACGCCGTCAAGCTGGCGGTCGCCCTTTTGCTCAGAGGCAGACTGAAAAAACTGGTACCGAAAGGGTAAGGAAATCTGAGTTTGTCGCTCGTTCCTTGTAGGGCGGGGATCATTTTCAACTTCCAGAGAAACTAGAATATGAGACCTTCAGGAAGACAAAACATGCTGCAGATCTTGCATCCGCAGCATGTTTTATTATTTTCGAATCAGACTTCGCCGTCCAGCACGTTCTGAACGGTGACGCCGCCGAGGTAGTCGTCCATGAGGGTGTCCAGCTTCTTCCAGAGCGGCAGAGTCATGCAGTGGCTGGCCCGGTCGCAGGCGGCCTCCTCCATGGCGAGACAGCTGACCGCGGCGAGGCTTCCCTCGGCGCTCCGGAGCACCTCCAGCACTGTGATGTCGCTGGCAGGACGGCTGAGGCGATAGCCGCCCTCCTTCCCCCGCTGGCTCTGCAGCAGGCCAGCGTGGTTCAGCGAGGCGGTGATGGCTTCCAGATATTTTAATGAGACCTCCTGCCGCTGGGAGACGCTTTTCAGGCTGACAAAGCCCTCCCCCGCGTGCTCCGCCAGATCCAGCATCATCCTGAGGGCGTAGCGTCCTTTGGTCGAGATCACCATAATCGTGTCCTCCTAGGTTATAGTGGCTTTAATATACCACTGATCCGCTTGGAATTCAAGCACCTGTTTCTCCCGATTTGCATAGGATGCCCCGATGCATGATGAATTTGGGAGGGATGAACCGATGCAGCGAAGTTGCCTGATCCTGTTTCGCTCTTTGACCTATGCCCAGCGGGGGAGGCTGATCCTGGAGCGGGCAGGGATCACCGCCACGGTCAGAAAGGCGCCAGCTGCCGTCACCGACCGGGGCTGCGCCTACGGGCTCAAGCTGCGCTCCGATCGTTTGAGTCAGGCGCTGACCGCCTTGGAATCCGCCGGCGCCGACCACGGCAGAGTCTTTGAATATCAGCCCGACGGGACGCTGCGGGAGGTGCTGGCATGATCTACCTGGACAGCGCGGCCACCAGCTACTTAAAACCCAGAAATGTGGAGCGGGCCATGATCGCCGCCCTCCACCACATGACCAGCCCCGGCAGAGGCGGCCACAGTCTCGCCATGAACGCGGCGGACGCGGTCTACCGCTGCAGAGCCGAGGCGGCGGAGCTCTTTCACATGAAGGCGCCGGAGCGGGTGGTCTTCACCATGAACGCCACCCACAGTCTGAACATCGCCATCCGGTCTCTGGTGAAGCCCGGCGACCCGGTGGTGATCTCCGGCTACGAGCACAACGCCGTCACCCGGCCGCTGCACGCCATCGGCGCAAAGATCCGTGTGGCGAGGTCGCCGCTGTTCTGCCCGGATGCTCTGCTGGAAGAAGTGCAGCGGCTGCTGCCGGGCGCGAAGGTCATGGTCTGCACCCATGTGTCCAATGTGTTCGGCTATGTGCTGCCCATCCGGGAGATCGCGCGGCTCTGCCGTGCGGAGGGGGTTCCGCTGATCGTGGACGCCTCCCAGAGCGCCGGGGTGCTGGACGTGGATGTCTCCGACTGGGGCGCGGCCTTCGTCGCCATGCCGGGGCATAAGGGATTGTTGGGGCCCCAGGGCACCGGGCTGCTGCTGTGCGGAATGGACGGGGCACCTCTGCTCTTCGGCGGCACCGGGTCCCAGAGCAAATTGCAGGAGATGCCTGCGGAGCTGCCGGATCGCCACGAGGCCGGCACCCACAACATGCCGGGGATCGCGGGCCTCGCCGCCGGGATCGAGTATCTGCTGCCTCGCAGAGCCCAGGTTGAAAGGCGGGAGCGGGCGCTGCTGGCGGAGCTGGTGACGCTGCTGAAGCAGAATCCGGATCTGGAGCTGTTCTATGACGGGAAAGGCGAACATCAGGCCGGGGTGCTGAGTCTTCGCAGCCGCTCCATGGACGCAGAGACCTTGGCCCAAAAGCTCTCGGAGCGCGGCGTGGCGGTGAGAGCCGGGCTCCACTGCGCCCCTCTGGCCCACGAGACCGCCGGGACGCTGAACACCGGGACCGTGCGGCTGAGCCTCTCCCCTTTCAACACCACAAGAGAGCTGGAGGCCGCGGCGAATATTATAAGAGGCGTAATTCGGTGAAAAGAACGGTTTGGTAAATTGGGAGTTTATCGCTCGCTCCTTGTAGGGCGGGGACCTGTGCCCCGCCGCGTTGAATGTGCTGCCCATGTAACGGCGG
>CADCQK010000136.1 GCA_902803575.1 Oscillospiraceae bacterium | reverse complement strand
GCCGTTCATCCAACACCATTCCCAATGCGGCGGGGCACAGGTCCCCGCCCTACAAGAAGAGAGCGATAAACTGGAATTTGCAATCAAAACGCGGCGGGTGCAGGCGGGACGCACTGCGGTGTTCTGTTTATGACCGCCCGCGATACAAAAACCGCTCTTCCGCTTCCCATGAAAAATCCCCCTCGCAATTGCAGCGAGGGGGATGCTTTTGGTTGGTTTTACAGCACCAGAGAGGGTGCGGAGTAGACTCTGGCAGCCAGCTCCTGGTTGAGCATGTAGAGGGCTCTGGCGTCGGAGCCGAAGAGGGTCATCTTGTTGATGTTGTCGGAGGCGTTCTGCTCCTCCTCCCCCTGCTCCTTCACGAACCAGTCGAGAAACTGCATCGTGCGGAAGTCGTCGGCCTCCTTGGCGGCCAGATAGATCGTGTGGATCAGGCTGGTGACGTACTTCTCGTGCTTCAGCGCCTCGTTGAGCGGATCCATGAGATCGCTGTAGGTCAGGGCTGGCTTGTCGATGGCCTCGAGGGTCACGGTCTCGCCGTTGTTGTGCAGGTACTTGTACATCAGCATGGCGTGGTCCCGCTCCTCCTGGGCCTGGATCTCAAACCAGTTGGAGAAGCCGTCCAGCCCCTTGGACTGGTAGAAATTCGCCATGTCCAGATAGAGATAAGCGGAGTAGAGCTCCTTGTTGATCTGCGTGTTCAGCAGCGCGGAAACCTTTGCATCCATAGGAAAAACTCCTTTCAAAAATCAGTCGATGGATTCGTAGACAAACGCGTTGGGCAGGGTGCGGCCGGCCTGGAGCACCGGGTTGGAGCTCTTCATGATATACTCGCCCTTGTACCACACCATGGCGCTGGTGCCGCCGTCCAGGTTCATGGCCTGGGCGCACTTGTGCTCCGCGAGGATCTCGGCGCAGTCCGGCACGCTGATGCCCAGCGAGACGGTGGGAAGTCGGCCCTCCACCAGCAGCATGAGGATCTCGCCGTACTGGCTCTGGCCGATGCAGGCTCTGGGCTGCAGGTCGCTGAAGCCGCTGCGGTCGTCCACCACGATGTTGCCGTCGATGATCATGGCCGGGGAGAACTCCACCGCGTCGGTGCAGTCCCACGCCACGTCCTCACCGGCGTCGCGGATATAGATGAGGTTGTCTTCGTGGAGCTCCAGACGCTTGTAGCCCGGCAGCATGTGCTGGCCGAAGGTCTGGCCGTTGCACATGGCCCAGCCCACCAGGGTGCCGCCGTTGCCGACGCCGCCCGCGTCCTCAAAGCCGGAGCCGTTCATGGCCAGGATGCCGTTGTGGGCAGACCCGATCTCACCCACCACCTGACCGACGGAGCCGATGGTGGAGGCGGGCTGCAGACTCAGACGTGACGGATCCTTCGCCACCACCAGCACGCCGCGGAAGCCGGTGCCGGATTCCCGGATGATGAGGATGCCCTCGTGGGCGTCGATGGCCAGCACCTGTTCGCTCTGCACCGTGTGGATGGTGGTGCCGTTGGAGGTGAGTGCCGCCTCGTTGATGTCGATGTTATCCCAGCCGTCGGCCACCACCTCGGGGTGGGAGCGGACATACTCCAGCATGGAGTCCACGTCGATCTCCCAGAAGGTGTTGAAGAACTTGATCTCCGCCTTGCTCATGCCTTTGGTGTCCTTGAGAGAAGGATTGCGGATCTCGTCGGAATCGCCGTCCAGAACGGGATTGTCCCAGAGGGTGTTCACGCCCACCTGGCTCTGGCGGGATTCCTCCAGATCCATCATGACCTTGTCGATGACGCTGTGGGGGATGAAGTAGGTGGCCAGCCACTGGTGGCGCATGGTGGCCATGGCGGTCTGGATATAGATGGTGCGCCACTTGGCGATGAAGGGGATGCTGGAGAACACGGCCGTAAAGTACAGCGCGACGATCACCAGCAGCGCCACCACCAGACGCAGCAGTCTGCCGCCGACGGTCTTTTTCTTTTTCTTCTTCTTTTTCTTGCGTTTTTTCTTCTTTTTCACCGGGTCCTGGATCGGCTCCGGGTCGTAGGCAGTGTCCACGAAGCCGGCCTTGACTCTCGGCTGGTATTCGGTGACCACCGCCGCGGCAGCCTCCGCCTGCTTTTTGCGCAGCTCCTCCCTGCGGAGGGCGGCGGATTCCGCCATGGTGCGCTCGCCCGCTTTGGTCTGGGCCGCAGCCGCCTTGGAGACCGTGGCGCGCACCGCCTTGGTGGAGGTGGCGGTCTGGGCCTTCAGCTTCTCGGTTTTGGAGAGCTCGGCGGGCACCTGGAGCTTCGCGGTCTGGGCGGCCGGCTTCGTCACCGGCTTCGCCTTGGGCTTCTCCGCCGGTTTCGCCGCGGCTTTTACCGCCGGTGCGGTCTTCGCCGCCGGGGCCGCGGTTTTCGGTTTCTGGGCGGCGCTGCGGCTGACGCTCGCCGGCCTGGAGGGCTGGATGGTAGACTTCGCCGTGGGCCGGGCCGTCTGCGCGCTTGGCTTGACGGTTGCCTTTCTGGCGGAGTCCGGCTTCTGCCCTGCGGCGGCATCACCGCTGCTGGCCTTTCGCTCCACCGGCGGACGTTTCTGCTCCGTCTCCTCCGGTGAATATTTACTGCTGAAAATCTTCAATGGCGCGTTACGCTCCTTCGATCACGTTTTCTCTCTATCCATGACGCAATCCGCCACAGAAAGTTTCGCAAAAATCTGATAATTCATAAAAGTCTCGTGCCTCACAGTGAAACGCGAGGCTTTCAGGTAACCATGGTTACCCGGAGCGTCAGCTGATGACGGCGCCGGCGGGGATCTCGTCGGGAACCAGGCACAGCTTCACCAGATCGCCGGACTCGGCGCTGAGGAGCATGCCGTTGGAGGCCTGACCCGCCATCTTGCGGCCGGGCAGGTTCAAAATCGCCACGACCTTCTTGCCCACCAGCACAGAGGGATCCGGGTAGAAGGGCTGCATGCCGGAGAGGATCTGTCTGGGGGTGCCGCTGCCGTCGTTCAGGGTGAACTTCAGGAGCTTGTCGGAGCCCTCCACCTTCTCGCAGGCGAGGATCTCCACCACGCGCAGATCGTTTTTATAGAAATCGTCCACCTTCACGTTGGGCAGCACCGGCTTGAAATCGGCGTTGGCGCCGGAGGCGGCAGCCTTCTCCGCCTTCTGGGCGGCGCTGATCTCCTCGAGGGCGGCCAGCTCCTTGTCCATGTCGATGCGGGGGAACAGGGCGTCGCCGGTGTGGGTGGTCACGTCCGCAGGCAGGACGCCGAACTTGGTCAGGTCCTCCCAGTTGATGCCCTCGGCGCCCACGCGCTTGGCAATCTCCGCCGCGGTCTCGGGCATGAAGGGCACCAGCAGACCGGAGCAGATGCGGATGGTCTCCACCAGATTATACAGAACGCGGGCCAGACGGGCCTTCTTGGTCTCGTCCTTGATCAGCAGCCAGGGGGCGTTCTCGTCGATATACTTGTTGGCGCGGGAGAGCACCTTGAAGATCTCACCGATGGCGTTCTGGGGCTGGAAGGCGTCCATTTCCTTGGCGTACTTCTCGCTGAGGGAAGTGGCCATCTGGATGAGCTCCGCGTCCTTCTCCTCGTCCGCCTCCTGCTCCGTGGGCAGGGTGCCGCGGAAATACTTGTTCACCATGGCGGTGGTGCGGCTGACCAGGTTGCCCAGATCGTTGGCCAGGTCGGCGTTGATGCAGCTGATGAGCAGCTCGTTGGAGAAGTTGCCGTCAGAGCCGAAGGGGAAGGTGCGCATCAGGAAGAAGCGCAGCGCGTCCACGCCGTAGCGTTCCGCCAGCAGATAGGGATCGGCCACGTTGCCCTTGGATTTACTCATCTTGCCGCCGTCGATCAGCAGCCAGCCGTGGCCGTAGACCTTCTTCGGCATGGGCAGACCCATGCTCATGAGCATGGCGGGCCAGATGATGGAGTGGAAGCGGACGATCTCCTTGCCCACGATGTGGACCGCCGGCCAGTAGTGGTCGAAGTCGTCGTACTTGTCGTTGTCAAAGCCCAGGGCGGTGATATAGTTCGACAGCGCGTCCACCCAGACGTAGACCACATGGCCCGGATCAAAGTCCACCGGGATGCCCCAGCTGAAGCTGGTGCGGGAAACGCACAGATCCTCCAGACCGGGATCGATGAAGTTTTTGATCATCTCGTTGACGCGGCTCATGGGCTGCAGGAACTCACCGGTGAGCAGCAGCTCCTTCACGGGCTGGGCGTACTTGCTAAGCTTGAAGAAGTAAGCCTCCTCCTCGGCGTATTTCACCGGGCGGCCGCAGTCGGGGCACTTGCCGTCCACCAGCTGGCTTTCGGTCCAGAAGCTCTCGCAAGGGGTGCAGTACATGCCGGAATACTTTCCCTTATAGATGTCGCCCGCGTCGTACATCCGGCGGAAGATGCGCTGGATGGACTTCACGTGGTAATCATCGGTGGTGCGGATGAAGCGGTCGTTGGAGATGTTCATCAGCTTCCACAGATCCAGGATGCCGCCCTCGCCCTCGACGATGTTGTCGACGAACTGCTGGGGGGTGACCCCGGCTTCCTTGGCCTTCTCCTCGATCTTCTGGCCGTGCTCGTCGGTGCCGGTGAGGAACATGACGTCATAGCCCCGCAGCCGCTTGTAGCGGGCGAAGGAGTCGGTGGCGACGGTGCAGTAGGTGTGGCCGATATGGAGCTTATCTGAGGGATAGTAGATCGGTGTGGTAATGTAGAACGTATTTTCCTTGCTCATGCTTCTGCCTCCTTATGATTATGCCGCGTCATCGTCCACGGGGGTGGGCGTGTTGATGGTCTCCACCGGCGTGGGGGTGTTGATGACCGGAGCCTGGGTCTGGACCGGGGTCGGGGTGGTGGGGTTGGTGTTCTGGGTCGGCGCCGGGTTCGGGTTGGTGTTGGGGCGCGTGTTGTTGTTGGTGTTGTTGTTGGTATTGTTGTTGTTATTATTGTTGTTATTGCCCTCGTTGTGGCTGTGGTAGACGCTGACGGCCTCCTGGGTGCGGCTGATGAGCTCACCGTCCTTGTCGTAGACGTTCCGGTAGGTGGTGGTGGTCATGCCGCTGGTGGTGGAGTCCATGCGCACGGTGCTGCCGTCCACATCGGTGCCGTGGATCTGCACGGTGACGGAGCCGTTCTGCACATAGGCGTCGATCCGGATCGGGAAGGTCCGGTCATTCTGGAAGGTGAAGTCCGGGGCGCCCCAGCTGACGGTGGCGTCCATGCCGGACTCGATGTAGCCCACGGGGAAATAGTGGTTGGTGCGGGAGGTGATCTTCAGGTTGGAGATCAGCGTGCAGTAGTACAGCGTGGAGCTGACCTGGCAGATGCCGCCGCCCACCTCGGAGACGACCTCGCCGTTGGCGTAGGCGCCGGCCTCCTGGAAGCCCGCAGCGGTGGTGCGCTGGCCCACGGTCTTGTTGTAGGAGAAGGTCTCGCCGGGCATGAGGATCACGCCGTTGATCTTTCTCGCGGCCAGGGTGACGTTGTTGATGCGGGAGGCGCTGCTGCCGGCGAGCGAGGTGGTCTTGCTGGCCAGCAGATCGCTGTAAAGCTCGGTGACGTCGGCGGCCTTGAAGCTCGGCTCCGTGAGGGTGATGGGGATCTTCACGGTGTCGCCCAGCTTGGCGGCCTTCCAGAGCTTTTCGGCCTCCTGGATGTCAAACTCGACGCCCGGCTCGCCCTCCACGATCTCCTTCTTCACGGGGTCGTAGCTGGCGTTCACCGGCTCGCCGCAGATCTCGTCATGGAGCTCCTCGAAGTCCAGATCGTCGATGTTGGCGTCCTGGTTCAGATCGGTGTTGCACTCCAGATTGCCCACGTGGTCCTCCAGGGCGGAGACCACCGCGTCATAGACGCTGTCGGCGTCCACGGCCAGAAGCTCGCTGCCCTTGACCAGGGTGAGCACCTTGGCCTTCTCGTCCACCTCCATGTCGTCGGTGACTTCTTCGTTGGCTTCCTTTACCGCCTTGTCCACCAGCTTGCGGAGGGCGCTCTCGTCCATGCCCTCGGTGAGCCGGTCGGTGAGATCGACGCCGGAGAACATGCTCTTGACATACAGGATGCCGTTGTGGATGATGTTGCCGTCGCGGCCGTACTGATAGGCCACGTCGGCGGCCTCCTCGGCGCTGGCGGTCCAGCCCATGGCGGAGGCGGGCACGTCGAAGCTGTTGTCGCCGGGCAGGGTCACGTGGAGGACCTTGCCGTTGGCGCCGTCCCAGCCGGCGGCCTTGAGGGTGTTTTCCGCCTCAGCGGGGGTCATCTTCTCCAGCAGCATGCCCTGCATCTTCACGTTGGGATAGATGGTATCGTTATGGGACACGAGGAACGAGCCGCCCAGCAGCGCGATGCACAGCAGCGCCGCGATGATGCCCAGGGCGATCCAGCCGCCCTTGCCGCTCTTGCCGCCGTCGTCCTCGTCAGGCTCCTGCACGGGCCTGGACGCCTTTTTCTTCTGCTGGGACGCAGGCTGCTGCTTTTTCTGCGCGGACTTGTTCTTCTTTTCCTGCTTTTTCTTTGCGGCCTCCTCGGCGGCGCGGCGCATCTCCTGCAGCTCCTGCTGCTCCTGCTGGAAGGCCTCTGCCTCGGCGGCGGCAGCCACCTGCTTGGAGGCAGTCTTGTCAAACAGCTGATTCGCGGTGCCGATGGGGTCCTCGATCTCCCGCTCATTGGCGGCCATGGCGGCGAAGAGCTCGCCGGCGTCGCCGATGGGGTCATAGGCCTCCTGGGCCTTGGTGTAGACCGTGGCGTTCAGCTTCCGGGCCTCGGCCTCGGAGACCGTCTGGGCGATGACCTCCTCCACGGGGGTCTCCGCCTCCACGGGCAGCTCCTCCGCCTCGACCGGCAGTTCCTCCGGCTCCGGCAGCACATCCTCAGGCTCCGCAGGGAGTTCTTCCGCCTCAGCGGGCAGATCTTCCGTCGGCTCATCCTCTGCCGGCTCCGGGAGATCCAGCTCCCAGTCCGCCAGATCGGCCTCTGCCTCCGCGGGCAGCTCCTCCGGCAGCTCCGGTTCCTCGATCTCCGGCTCGGCGGGCTTCGCCTGCCGCGCAGCCAGGACCTCCTTCAGATCCGGGACGTCCTCCGCCTCCATGAGCGCTTCCTTCAGCTCTTCGACCTCGACCTTGACCTTGGCCTTGGCCTCTCTTCTGGCTCTGCGCTCGGCGGAACCGATGTTTTCCACCTCGGTCTCATCCATAGAGGTGACCCGGCGGGCCTCCCTGCCGGCGGCAAGGAAATCCAGAAGCTCCTGTTCCGGGTTGGGTCTATTGGTTTCGTTGTTATTTGCCATTTTTCCTCATTCCTGTTCTTTCCCGCGCAGGGTCCCCTGGCGGCCAAACTGTTCCTCAAACGTCGCCGGGCGCTGGGCCGGCATGGGCTCCCGCTCCGCCTGCTCCACCTGATCCCGGAGCCAGGGCGTCTGTTCCGCCCGGCGGTCGGTCTGGGCCTCCAGCAGCTTCACGATCAGCTGGTTGGACAGCAGGAACCCCTCCGGCGTGAAGTGCCAGCGGCCGTTTTCCTCCTTCGCCCAGCCCTTCTGCTGAAATTCCAGAAGCTGCTGCTCGATCTCCTCGAAGCGGTTGTTGTAGATCGCCTGATACTCGGCCTTGGTGATGCCCCAGGTGGTGCGAAGGCCCAGCATCAGATATTCCGCGCCGCGCTCAAAGTCGCCGATCTGTTCGTACTCGTCGATCATGTCGCCGCTTTTCAGCACGCCGTCGATATATCCCTGCAGATCCCGGACGTAGCTGTAGCGCACATTGCCCACGCAGGAGTGCGCCCCCGGGCCGAAGCCCATGTAGTCGTCCAGACGCCAGTATTTATAGTTGTGTCTCGACTCGTAGCCGGGAATGCAGAAATTTGAGATCTCGTATTGTTGGTAGTTGTATCGGGCCAGAGTCTCCACCATGGCGAGGTACATGTCCGCCTGCTTGTCGTCGTCGGGGATCAGCGGCGAATCCTTCAGCTCGTACATGGCGGTGCCCGGCTCCAGCTTCAGCCCGTAGCCGGAAATGTGCTCCGGATGGAGCTCCAGGGCCCGGGAGAGGGTCTCGGCCCAGTCGCCGGTGCTCTGGCTGGGAAGCCCGTAGATCAGGTCGAGGCTGACGTTGTCGAACCCCTCCATCCGCGCGTGCTTCATGGCCATCTCCACCTGCTGGAAGTTGTGGCGGCGGCCGATCATTTTCAGAATGTCGTTGTTGGCGCTCTGCATGCCGATGCTCAGGCGGTTCACCCCGGCGTGCCGCAGTCTGCGCAGATCCGCTCTCGTCAGAGAGTCCGGGTTCGCCTCCACGGTGATCTCGGCGGTCCTTAAAAGCTGGCCGGAGGCTTTGATCTCCGCCAAAATCTCCGCGATGCGCCTGGCGCCGTAATAGCTGGGGGTGCCGCCGCCGAAGTACACCGTGTCGATGTAGGCCGGGGCGATCCGCGGCATGCACTCTCTCAGGTGCGTCCTGAGGGCCTGCTGGTAGCGCGGCATATCCCCCTCACACCCGGCTTTGGAGTAGAAATCGCAGTAGCCGCACTTGCTGGCGCAGAACGGTATGTGAATGTAAAGTCCGATGCGCGGTACGTCCACGCGGTTTTCCCTCCTTTCGTCGGGATTTTAAAAATCAGATAAACTTACAGACAAGTTCCGTATAGGCTGCGGGATCGTCCAGCGGCTCGCCGGCGATCAGCAGGGCCTGGGCGTGCAGGAGCTTCGCAATGTCGGCGGCACGCTCCTTGTCACCAGCCTCATAGGCCTCCTTCATGGCGAGGTAGGCGGGGTGATTGCCGTTGAACTCCAGAATGCGGATGGCGCGGAAGTGCTCCGGGGTGCCGGGCATATTTTTGAAGTAGCGCTCCATTTCCAGGGTCACGCCGCCCTCGGTGCTCAGGCACACGGCGCCGCTGACCAGCTTGTGGCTCAGCTGGGCCCGCTCGATGGCGTCGCCCAGGGTCTCCTTGACGAAGGCCAGCAGGTCTTTGGCTTCCTCCTGCTGCTTTTCGGTCTCCTGCTTCTGCTCCTCGGTCTCGAGGCCCAGATCCTCCACCGCGATGTTGCAGAAGGGCTTGTCCGCGAAGGACTTCATGGTATCCACGAAGTATTCGTCATACTGGGAGAACATATACAGGATGTCGTAGCCCTTCTGTCTGAGCTGCTCCGACTGGGGCAGGCTCATGAGGCGCTTCATGTTGTCGCCGCAGGCGTAGTAGATCTTCTCCTGCTCGGCGGGCATGGCGTCCACGTACTCCTGCAGGGAGACCATCTTGTCCTCGCTGACGTTGTACATCAGCAGGTCCTTGATCTCGTCGATCTTCTCGCCGTACTCGCTGATGACGCCCAGACGCATGACCTGGCCGAAATTCTTGTAGAACTTCTCGTACTTCTCCCGGTCGTTCTTCATGAGCTTCTTCAGTTCCGCCTTCACCTTCTTGCCCAGGTTGGAGGCGATCAGCTTCAGCTGACGGTCATGCTGCAGGGTCTCGCGGGAGATGTTCAGGCTCAGATCCGGGGAGTCCACCACGCCGCGGCAGAAGGCGTAGCAGTCCGGCAGCAGATCGGTGCACTTGTCCATGATCATGACGCCGGAGCTGTAGAGCTCCAGACCGGGCTCGCTCTCACGGGTATAATAGCTCTGGGGGGTCTTGCTGGGGACGAAGATCATCGCCCGGTAGCTGATGAGACCCTCGGCATTGACGCGGATCACCGCAAGGGGATCGTCGTTGTCCTTGTATTTGTCCTTATAAAACTCGATGCACTCTTCGTCGGTGGCCTCCTGCCGGCTCCGCTGCCAGATGGGGATCATGGAGTTGATGGTCTCCTCCACCCAGGTGTTCTCCATCTTGGTCTTGGGCTTGCCGTTCTCGTCGGTCTCGCCGGTCTCCACCAGCTCGTTGTGCTCGACCTCCATGACGATGGGCCAGCGGACATAGTCGCTGTACTTGCGCACCAGCATCATGATCTTCCAGTTTTCCAGATAGGTGCTGTACTTCTCCCCGTCGGCGTCCTGCTTGATGTGCATGATGACGTCGGTGCCCACGTTCTCCTTTTCGGTCTCGGTGATGGTGTAGCCGTCGGTGCCGGTGGAGACCCACTTGTAGGCCTGGTCGGAGCCGTAGGCCTTGGTGATCACGGTGACCTCGTCGGAGACCATGAAGGAAGAATAGAAGCCCACGCCGAACTGGCCGATGATGTCGATGGCGGCGTTCTCCTGCTCGTCCTCCTCCAGACCGTCTTTGAATCTCAGAGAGCCGCTGCGGGCGATGACGCCCAGGTTCTGCTCCAGCTCCTCCTTGGTCATGCCGATGCCGTTGTCGGAGACGGTGATGAGGCGCTTCTCCTTGTCCACGTCGATGCGGATCTTGAAGTCGCCGCGCTCCATGCCCACGTTCTCGTCGGTCAGCGACAGGTAGCACAGCTTGTCGATGGCGTCGGACGCGTTGGAGATGATCTCACGCAGGAAGATCTCCTTGTGGGTGTAGATCGAGTTGATCATCATGTCCAAAAGCTTTTTACTCTCTGCCTTGAACTGTTTTTTTGCCATGGTTCTATATGCCTCCAAAAATTTAATTACGAATCAAAAACTCCGGGCGGACAGAGTCCTCCCATATTGAGTCAGAATATTATAACGTATTTTCATGCCGATTGCAACCTTTCAGCCCCAATCCAATTGTAACTTTTTTGGAAACGGAAACGAATATTCATAATGAGCATTTTTCACAAAACAGGAAGAAATATCCAAGCAAAATTCTCCAAGGAACTGTTACACATTTTTGCTGTTGGGAGATGTTTTTCTGTCGTTTTTGCGGTAGAATAAAACAAACATTATTATCGATTTAAATAATGTTATGGAGGAAGAAGAATGAAACAGAACCGCACCAAAGCGGCGATCGCATCAGCTTTCACCCAACTCCTGGCAGATTACCCCATTGACAAGATTACCGTCAAGATGATCACCGACTCGGTGGGCTGCAGCCGCAAAACATTTTATTACTATTTCACGGACGTCTACGCCCTGACCCGCCATTTCTGCGATGAGCAGGTCAGCCGCTTCCTGGAGAGCAACGGCGACGTGGACAACATGCGCAGCGAGTTTTTGAATCTCACCAGCTATTTCCGCTCCGATCGCCAGGTGATTCTGAATATGTATCACGGCTATGGCAAGGAGGAGCTGGAGCGCTTCGTGCTGCAGACCTCCCTGCGCATTGCCCGCAACTATATTGCCGCCATGCCCGAGGCCCAGGGCGTCTCCAAGGAGGATCAGGACACGGTGGCGCATATGATCGCCTACCTGTTCTTCGGCATCATGGTGGAGTGGACCGGAGAAGAGATGGTCCACGACGAGGATTACCGCAAGACCCTGGACACCGCCCTCAGCTCCCTCCCCGCGATCCTCAAATCGATGCACGGAAAAGCATAAGCACGCAGATCAGTACGCGCTGCAGGCCAAAAACCTGCAGCGCGTTTTTTTGTTGGAATGGATCGGCGGGGATTGGCGCGTGTAAAGCGTCTTCGACGGATGTAGACGGATGTAAATTCCAGTTTATCGGGGAGTTGCAATGATCCACCGTAGGGCGGGGACCTGTGCCCCGCCGTTACATGGGCAGCACAT
>CADCQK010000135.1 GCA_902803575.1 Oscillospiraceae bacterium | reverse complement strand
TCTTTTGGCACGCCGTAAGGGATTCGAACCCCTGACCTTCTGGTCCGTAGCCAGACGCTCTATCCAGCTGAGCTAACGGCGCTCGCTCAAGTGCCTTAGTATATTAGCACAGCGCGGATAGAAATGCAAGGGTTTTTTGAAAAAAATTTTAAAAACCTGCGAAACCCTTGATTCGGCGCGGGAATTTTAAATTCCGACGTGTTTTTTTCACATTCCGAGGTTGTTTTTGAGGTCTTCGGCCTTGTCGGTGACGGTCTGGGCCGCGTCCTCCATGGTCTGTTTCAGCCGGGGACTGGTCTTCATCGCCAGCACTGCCGCCGCTGTGAGCCCGGCGCCGACGAGCAGACATTTGATCGGTTTGCACATATTCATCGCCTCCGGATCCAGTATGCCCGCGGGCGCGGCATGCAATACCACGGGATAGGATTGATTCTTTTGGCGGAATTATGGTATACTAATAAATTAGATATAAAACCGAGAAAAGAGGATGGTTATGGATATTCGAGTCCTTGCGGTGGGCGACGTGTTCGGCGTGCCGGGCCTGCAGTTTTTGAAGGAGCGGCTGAAGAACCTGAAAAGCGAATACAACATCGACTTCTGCGTGGTCAACGGTGAGAACGCCAACGTGGTGGGCGTGACCCCGAAGCAGGCGGACGAGATCTTCTCCGCCGGGGCCGACGTGATCACCCTGGGGAACCACACCTGGGTGCGCTACGAGCTGCAGCCCTATCTGGAGAGCCACCGGCGGATCCTGCGACCGGCGAACTATGCCCCCCAGTGCCCGGGCTACGGCTGGGCGGAGTACAAGACCAGAAGCGGCGTCCCGGTGGTGGTGGCAAGCGTACTTGGAAAGTTCACCCTGGACACCGCCACGGACAATCCCTTCCTCACCATGGATGATATTCTCAGCCAGACCGACTGCAAGGTGGTTCTGGTGGATTTCCACGCCGAGGGCAGCAGTGAAAAGCGGGCCATGGGCTTCTATCTGGACGGCCGCGTCAGTGCGGTCTGGGGCACCCACACCCATGTGCAGACCTCGGACGCGGAGGTGCTGCAGGACGGCACCGGCTACATCACCGACATCGGCATGACCGGGCCGGCGCGGTCCGTTCTGGGCGTGGAGCCGGAGCAGAGCATCGGCCGCTTCCTGGGGGATCCGCCGCGCCGCTATGACGCCGCCATGGGGGCCTGCAAGCTGGAGGGCGCGATCTTCGTCATCGACGCGGAGACCGGTCTCTGCCGGAGCGTGGAGGCGCTGCGGATCCGATGAGCATTCGGATCTTGCACGCGGCGGATCTGCATCTGGATTCGCCCTTCGAGGCCCTGGGCGCAAGACTGGCGGCCCGAAGAAGGGAAGAGCAGCGGAGTCTGCTTTTGAAGCTGCCGGAGCTGGCGGCGAAGCACGGAGCGCAGCTGATCCTGCTCTCTGGCGACCTGCTGGACTCGGACAGCGCCTACCCGGAGACGGCACGGCTGCTTTCGGAGGTATTCGAGGGCTGCGGCGCGCGGGTGTTCCTGTCTCCCGGAAACCACGATTATTACAGCAAAAACAGCCCCTATGCCCGGCTCCGCTTCCCGGAAAACGTACATATCTTCACCGAGCCCCGGCTCACCTTCGTGGATGTGCCGGAGTTGAATGCGCGTGTCTGGGGCGCGGGCTTCACCGACCGCAGATGCGGTGCGCTTTTGAGGGGCTTTCACGCGGATCGCAGGGTTGACCGGCTGGAGCTGCTCTGCCTCCACGGAGAGGTGGGGAACCCCGCCTCGGCCTACGACCCGATCGCCATCGACGAGCTGGCCATGAGCGGCATCGACTACGCCGCCCTGGGCCACATCCACCAATACAGCGGCCTGCAGCGGGCGGGGAACACCTTTTACGCCTGGCCGGGCTGCATCGAGGGCCGCGGCTTCGACGAGTGCGGCGAAAAGGGCGTGATCCTTGCGGAAGTCGAGCCCGGTAACGCGAAGGCGGCATTTTTGCCCCTGGGCGGCCGCAGATACGAGCGGCTCACGGTGAACGTGGAGCGTCAGGATCCGATTGAGGCGGTGTTGGCTGCCCTGCCGGAGGACAGCGCCCGCCACATTTTCAGACTGATCCTCACCGGCGAATGCGACCGGGCCCCCTCGCTGCCGAATCTGCGGCGAGCATTGGAGGGCAAGGTGTTCGCGCTGGATCTGAGAGACGAGACCCGGATCCGGGCGGATCTCTGGGCCCACGCGGGGGAGGACACCCTGCGCGGTCTGTTTTTGAGAAGCCTGAAGCAGCAGCTGGACGCCGCCGAGGACAGTGAGACCCGGGCGCGGATCGAACAGGCTGCCCGCTGGGGTCTCGCGGCGCTGAGCCGGGACGAGGAGGTGTTTCCCCTTTGATCATCCAGAAAATGAAAGCCACCTTCGGCACCCTGGCGGGAGAAGAACTGAAGCTGGGGGAGGGGCTGAACATCATCTACGCCCCCAACGAGAGCGGCAAGAGCACCTGGTGCGCCTTCCTCAGAGCCATGCTCTACGGGGTGGACACCAGCCAGAGAGGCAAAAACGGCCAATTGCCGGACAAGACGAAATACGCCCCCTGGAGCGGCGCCCCCATGGAGGGGGAGATCCGGCTGCGCCACGGGGGAAAGGACATCACCCTCCGACGCACCACGCACTCTGATAGGGCGCCCATGCGGGACTTCTCGGCGGTCTATACCGGCACCGACATCCCGGTGGAGGGCCTCACCGCACTGGACGCGGGCGAGCAGCTCACCGGCGCCACGGCGGAGGTCTTTTCCAGAACCGCCTTCATCGGGCAGGGGAGCATCGGCGTCACCGGCACGCCGGAGCTGGAGCGCAGAATCGCGGCCATCGTCACCTCGGGAGAGGAGAGCTGCTCCTGGTCGGAGGCGGACAGTCAGCTCCGCAGCTGGCAGCGGAAACGCCGCAGCGGCAATCGCGGCGCCCTGCCGGAGATCGAGCGGGAGATCGCTCTGCAGGAAGAAAAGCTGAAGCGGCTGCAGGAAAACGCAGACCGCCGGGCGCTGCTGGAACAGGAGCTGGAGCAAAACCAGCAGGAGATCCGGCGGCTCACCGACTCCATGAACGACGCCCGCCAGCGGCAGCGGAAGACCGCCCTCGCCAAAATGGGGGAGGAGAAGGCCCGCCTGCAGCAGCTGGAGGACAGCCTCGCCGCCGCCAGACAGGACGCGGCAAAAAAACGCACCGCCCTGGAGCAGACCCGCTTCGGCGTCACGGACCCGGAGAAGGTGGCCCGGCAGGTGGAGCAGGACGCGGAGGCGGCAAGGGTCGCCCTGCGAGAATCGAAGAAGACTGGCATTCCCTACCTCTGGGTGGGGGCGCTGGTGCTGGCGCTGCTGTGCGCGGTGCTGGGATATCTGGTGAATCCGCTGCTGTACTATGCCGCCGGAGCGCTGGCAGTTTTGGCAATCGCGCTGGTGATCCTGCTGCTGGTGCAGCGGAAAAAGGCCGCGGCGGCGCTGGAGCGGTTCCGCAGCATTTTGAGACAGTATGACGCGAAGAACATCAACGGTATGTTTTTAGAGGCGGAGACCCACCGGGCCGCCTACCGGGCCTGCCGGGCCGCCATGCAGACGGAGCAGGAGCAGGCCGCTTTGACCGAGGACGCCCGAGAGCATCAGGCGGAGGTCCACGACGACCTGCTGCACGCCCTGGACTTCGAGCACGGGGACGGGGAGGCCGCCACCTATTTTCGCCAGAAGCAGGCGCTGGAGCAGCTCTGCAGCCGACTGCGGTCGGAGCAGGCGAAGCTCACCGGCGCGGTGGACGCCATCGGCGATCCCATGGCCATCGAGAGTGAACTGCAGACCCTCAAAACCCTGAGATCGGATCTGGAGGCCCAGTACGCCGCCATCCAGCTGGCCTGCGACACCCTGAAGGAGGCCGACGCGGAGATCCAGACTCGCTTCTCCCCGCAGCTGGCGGAGCAGGCGGCGGAATATATGGATTTCCTCACCGAGGGACGCTACGACGGCGTGGCGCTGACAAGGGACTTCGCCGCCAGCGCCAGACGCACCGGCGACCTGACCCCCAGAAGCGCCGCCTACCTCTCTGCCGGCGCGGCGGACCTGCTGTATCTGTCGGTGCGGCTGGCCATGTGTGAGCTGACCCTCCAGGGGGAAGAGCCCTGTCCCATCATTCTGGACGACACCCTGGTGAACTTCGACGACCAGCGGGCGCGGCGGGCCATGGAGCTCTTCCACGAGATCGCCCAAAAGCGGCAGGTCATCCTGTTTACCTGCCACAAGCGGGACTACCCCGACGCGGTGATCGACGCGAACATCATCTGAATTGGTTGACATAATTTTCGGAGGCGCCTATGAAACGTAGAATCTTCTCTCTGCTGCTGATCCTCTGCATGGCGGCGTCGCTGCTGCCGGTGGGGGCCGCGGCGGCGGAGGCGTTTTCCTTCAGCGTGGCAGGCGGCGAGGCCACCCTCATCGGCTGCGCCGAAACCGTCACAGGAGATGTGACGGTACCGGAGAGCTATCTCGGCAATCCGGTGACCGCCATCGGGGAGCGGGCCTTTTTGAACGCTGACCGGGCGGGCATCACCAGTCTGACCATCCCCGAGGGGGTGAAGCGGATCGGCAGGTTCGCCTGCGCGGATCTTTCAAATCTGACCGGCGTGACCCTGCCGCGCTCTCTGGAGATCCTGGAGGAGGGGGCCTTCAGCGGCTGTGCTTCCTTACAGGAGATCACCCTCCCGGATCGGGTGACGGAAATCGGCCCCGACGCCTTTCAGAATTGCAGTGAGCTCACTTCGGTGCAGCTCCCCAGCCGTCTGAAAACCATGGGCGAGGGCGCCTTCTCGGGCTGCTGTGATCTGAAGTCCGTGACCGTCCCCGAGGGACTCAAGGAACTCCCTGACCGCTGCTTCTACGGCTGCAGACGGCTCGCGGAAGTGCAGCTTCCCGCCGGACTGCAGACCATCGGGGCGGAGACCTTCACTCTCTGCGGCATGGAGACCGTCAAGCTCCCGCAGGGCGTGGAGACCGTGGGCGACAGAGCCTTTTTCGACTGCCGGGCGCTGCGCGATGTGACCCTGCCGGACACGTTGAAGTCTGTGGGCGCCGCTGCCTTCGGAGGCGACGATTCGGAAAAGTGCTTCGTCCGCTTCCGCGGCGGAAAACCGGAGCTGGCGGAGGACGCCTTTTCCGGCAGAGTCATGATCGGCTTCTATCCCGATGACGAGACCGCAAGCTGGCTTGGCGCTCTGGAGCAGGCATTCGGCGCCAGGATCTGCTACTGGCGGCCGGACAGCGCCCTGCTGCCGGTCTCTGACAGTGCAAGAGAGAGATCCGAGGCGCTGACCCCCACGGAGAGCGACAACCGCGGGGATCAGAACTACGCGCGAAACTGGGCGGCCCCGGTGTACTCCAATCTCTATGCCAACACCGACGGCACCCTGATGCGGGTGGCGGGTCTCCAGTCTGCGGAGGGCTGCACCGTGGCGGTGGAGCAGTACACCGAGGACGGCAAGCTTCTGTGGAAAAAGACCATCGACGGGGAGCTTCCGATCTTCGGCGGCTTCTATCACGGAACGGACTACAACTTCCTGGTCTTCGGCCAGAAAAATGACGCTGAGGACGACGACGCCGAGGTCATCCGGGTGGTGCGCTACACGGGCAACTGGCACCGGATCGACGCCGCCGGCATCTACGGCTCCGACACGGTCTCTCCCTTCGAGGCGGGCAGCTGCCGCATGGCCCAGAGCGGGGATTTCCTCTATCTCCACACCAGCCATTTGATGTACCGCCACACCGACGGCAACCGCCACCAGTCCAACCTGTCCTTCGACATCCACATCCCCACCATGGCCGCCTTCCGGAACATCGGGGGCTATGTGTCCCACTCCTTCAACCAGTTCGTGCTGGCGGACGGCGCGGACGTGGTGCGGCTGGATCACGGTGACGCCTATCCCAGAGCGCTGGTCATCACCCGCTTCGACGATGCCGCCGGATGGTTCCCGGAGGGATCCGTGCAGGCGGAGGTGCTTCCCATCTACGGAAAGACCGGCGCCAACAACACCGGCGTGGAGGTGGGCGGCTTCGAGGCTTCGGATACCTGCTATCTCACCGTCGGCGTCTCCAGAGTCCAGGCGGAGGCTGCCGACCAGATGAAGAACATCTTCGTCGCCGCAACGGAAAAAGAGACCCTGAAAACCACCGTCCGCCGGCTCACAGATTATAAGAGCACCGACGGCGTGACGGTCTCCAACCCGCAGTTTGTGAAGATCAGCGGGGAACAGTTCCTGCTGCTGTGGACAGAGAACGCCCAGCTTCGGTATGTGTTCCTGAACGGTTTGGGAGAGGCGCAGGGAAAGATCTATTCCGTCAACGGGATCCCGCTTTCGGACTGCAAACCGGTGTATGCGGATGGTTCCGTCTATTGGTATGTGACCGAGAAAGGCGCCCCCGCCATCTGCAGCATCGAACTGCGCAGGCCGGAGCGGATCGGCGTATCCAAGGACGGCGTCACCGTCACCGGCGGTACGGTATCCAACGTGGGCGGGTTCCAGGACGTGCTCAGTGACCAGTATTTTGCCGACGCCGTGGAATGGGCGGTGGCGGAGGGCGTCACCACCGGCGTC
>CADCQK010000134.1 GCA_902803575.1 Oscillospiraceae bacterium | reverse complement strand
TTCTGCGGTGAAGCTTTTTTATAGCATGTTCCTGTTGACATTCTTCCGAATCTGTTTATAATATGAAAATGGTTTTCATTTTCGAATTGGAGGGATGCGCAATGGCAGCCTATCGGACGAAGCAGCGCTCGGAGATCGCGGACTATCTGGCCTCGATCCCGGGTGAGCATGTGACCGCCGGGGACATCTGCGCCCATTTCCGCGCCCAGGGTCGGGCCGTGGGAACAGCCACGGTTTACCGGCAGCTGGAGCGCATGGTGTCGGAAGGCACCGTGAGCAAATACATCATTGACGAGAGTGCCGGCGCGTGCTTTGCCTATATCGGCTCTGAGTCCCACCTGGCGGAGAGCTGCTACCACTGCAAGTGCGAGCGCTGTGGAAAGCTGATCCACATGGAGTGCGAAGAGCTCAACCACATCGCCGCCCATCTCAAGGCGGATCACGGCTTTCGCCTGAATCCCATGCGGACGGTGTTTTACGGCGTCTGCGCCGACTGCGCCGGAAAGGAGGACGCTGAAGATGGCACTGCTGAAGTGTGAAAACGTCTCTCTGGGCTACGACGGAGAGCCGCTGATCAAGGATCTCAGCTTCGAGGTCAACCCCGGAGACTATCTCTGCATCGTGGGCGAAAACGGCGCCGGCAAGAGCACCCTCATGCGCACGCTGCTGGGGCTCCAGCCGCCCATGAGCGGTAAGGTGGAACTGGGCGAGGGTCTGAAGCACAGTGAGCTGGGCTGGCTGCCCCAGCAGACCCCGGTGCAGCGGGACTTCCCTGCCAGCGTCAAGGAGATCGTCCGCTCCGGCTGCCAGAATCGCGGCGGCTTCCGGGCGTTCTATTCCAAAGAAGATAAACAGCGCGCCGACGCCGCCATGAAGCGGATGGACATCACGCACCTCGCCAATCGCTGCTACCGGGAGCTCTCCGGCGGGCAGCAGCAGCGGGTGCTGCTGGCGAGAGCCCTCTGCGCCGCAGAGCGGATCCTGCTGCTGGACGAGCCGGTTGCGGGTCTTGACCCCATGGCCACCGGTGAGCTCTACTCCGTGATCGGTGAGCTGAACCGGGAGGGCATGGCCATCGTCATGATCTCCCACGACGTGAACACCGCCCTGCGCTACGCCACCCACATCCTGCATCTGGGCGGCGCCACTTTCTTCGGCTCCAAGGAGGACTATATGCGCTCCGGCGGCGCGAGACGGTACCTCCGCAGAAAGGAGGGCGGCCACCGATGATCCAAAAGCTTGCCATGTATCTGGCCCTGCCCTTCGTCCGCTACGCGCTGATCGTTGGCGTTCTGATTTCTCTCTGCGCCGCGCTGCTGGGCGTGACGCTGGTTTTGAAGCGGTTCAGCTTCATCGGAGACGGTCTCAGCCATGTGGCCTTCGGCGCCATGGCCATCGCAACGGTGCTGAACGTGACCAACTCCATGCTGTTCGTGCTGCCTGTGACGGCCTTCTGCGCCATTCTGCTGCTGCGGCTGGGACAGAACGCGAAAATTAACGGCGACGCCGCCATCGCCATGCTCAGCGTGGGTGCACTGGCGGTGGGCTATCTGCTGATCAACCTGTTCTCCTCTTCGGCAAACCTCACCGGAGATGTGTGCAGTACGCTGTTCGGTTCCACGGCGATTCTCACCATCACCCGATCCGAGGTCTGGCTCTGCGTGGGACTCAGCGCCGCGGTGATCGTGGTGTTCGTGCTGTTTTACAACAAGCTCTTCGCCATCACCTTTGACGAGCGGTTCGCCAAGGCCGTGGGCACCAAAACCGAGCTTTTGAGTCTGCTGCTGGCGGTGATCATCGCAGTGATCATCGTGCTGGCCATGAAACTGGTGGGCGCACTGCTGATCTCCGCGCTGGTGGTCTTCCCTGCCCTCAGTGCCATGCGGGTGTTCAAGAGCTTTCTGAGCGTGACCATTTGTTCCGCCGTGGTGTCGGTCTCCGGGGCACTGGCGGGAATGCTGATCTCCGTCCTCGCGGGGACCCCCGTGGGCGCCACCATTGTGGTGGTGGATCTCATCGTCTTCGGCGCGTTCAGTCTGATTGGATCGGTGAAAGGCGCGTAACATGGAAATCTTTGTTTTGATTCTGGAGCTCATCGGCACCGTGGCCTTCGCCCTCTCCGGCGCCATTATCGCGCTGCAGAAGCGTATGGACATCTTCGGTGTGTGCATGATGGGTCTCACCACCGCCTGCGGCGGCGGAGTATTAAGAGATGTATTCCTCGGCGCGCTGCCGCCGGTGATGTTTCGGGAACCGGTCTTTGCCCTGACGGCGGTGGTGGTCTCCGCCATCATGTTCCTGCCGGTAGTGCGCAGAGCCCTCTCCCGACAGGAGCAGGTCTATGAAAAGCTGCTTTTGTTTGCGGACGCGGCGGGTCTAGGCATCTTCACCGCCATGGGCGTTGCTGCCACGATCCGCGCCGGATACGGCGGGAACGTCTTTTTCGCCGTCTTTCTCGGCACCATCACCGGCGTGGGCGGCGGCGTTTTGAGAGACGTGATGGCCGGAACGCCCCCATACATCTTTGTCAAGCACATTTACGCCCTGGCGGCCATCTTCGGCGCGCTGCTCTGTGCATTCCTGTGGAAGCCGATGGGACAAAAAGGCGCCATGCTGGTCTGTGTGGCGGCGGTGCTGATGATCCGGCTTCTGGCGGCACACTATCGCTGGAGTCTTCCCAAAGCAACCGAATAAAATAACTCTGCTGCCAGTATCGACAGCAGAGTTTCTGTTTTTGGATTTATTCGTCCTCGCACTCCAGCATGATCTTCAGAATGACCTTGTCCGTCTCCCGCATGCCCTCTCGTGCCAGGATGCCGATGTTGCGGATGGTGCCCTCGACGCCCTTTGTGACAATGCCGTCGCCGCCGTGGAAGCGTCTGCCCCGTTTGGCCATGGCGTAGCTCAGAAGGCCCGCCTCCACCGCTGCGGCGATTTTGGCTGCGCAGGAGGATTTGGCGCCGTCACAGACCGTGCCGGAGATCATGCCCATGGCGGTGGTGACCGTCTCGGCGATGATCTGGTAGGGCTCATCGTGGAGATAGGCGATGCCGGCCGCGGCGCCGATGCCCGCGCTGACCGCGCCGCAGAAGGCGCTGAGTCTGCCGATGCCGGTCTTTTGATGGATGGTGACCAGATCGGAAACCGCCACGGCTCTCAGCATTTTCTCCCTGCTGACGCCCAGATGGAGGGCGTAGCGGTACACCGGCATGGAGGCGGTGATGCCCTGGTTGCCGGAGCCGGAGACGATGACCACCGGCAGCTCGCAGCCGCTCATTCTGGCGTCGGAGCCGGCGGCGGCCCAGGCGCGAGCCTCGGTACGGATGTCCTGCGACGCTTCCAGCAGCGTGCAGCCCACCGCCGCGCCCCACTTGCCCGTGAGGCCTTCCTCTGCGATGGCGGCGTTCAAGTCCACCTGTCTGCCCACCATGCCCTCGATGTAGGTGATGGGCACCTCGTTGGCGTAGGTCAGGATCTCCTGCAGGTTCAAAACGCTCTTGTCCTGGAGGTTGTCCTCTGCGGAATCCGAAATGGGCAGATTCTTCAGGACTTCGCCGTTTTTCTCCAGATAGACGATGTTGGTGTGGTTGTTGGCGAGGCGCACCACGGCCTTGTTCTCCCCCGCGACACCCGTGAGCCGGATGTCCAGCAGGCAGGGCGTGTCCTCCATGCAGAGGACCTCCATGGGGATCTGGGCGTACCGCTTGATCCGCTCCAGCGCCTCGGGGGTCACGTCGGAGATCACCTGCAGGGCGGCGTCGGCGTTGCCTGCGATGACGCCCGCAGCCACCGCGGCGCGGATGCCCTTCATGCCGCCGGTGTTTGGCACCACCACGGATTTGACGTTTTTCAGGATGTTGCCGCTGACCTCTGCCGTGATTTTCTCCGGCTCCGCACCCAGGGTCTGCCGCAGGACAGCCGCCGCGTAAGCAATGGCGATGGGCTCGGTACAGCCGGTGGCGAGGATCAGCTCCTCCGCCAGAATCGCGGAATAGGAGCGCATAGTCTGTTTATCCATAATTTCTCTCCCCTTATGATTTCTCGTAACGTTCATGTGCGGTGTACATTTGTCCTCATTATAACGCCATCTCTGTGAAAATTCAATGAAGATTTCAAACAAATGGTTGAAACTTACCGAATTGGACAGTATAATCAAGACATC
>CADCQK010000133.1 GCA_902803575.1 Oscillospiraceae bacterium | reverse complement strand
TGCCCCGCCGTTGATCCGGCAGTGTGTTTGATGCGGCGGGGCACAGGTCCCCGCCCTACGGAAGATCAATTCAAACTCCCCGATAAACTGGAATTTGAACCTAAAAACCAGCACACTGTCGGATTCGCAGCGTGCTGGTTTTTCTGTTATTATCTCTTATCCGAAGATCTTCTTGAAGAAGCCGCCGGAAGAGGCGTGCTCAGAGAAGATCTCGTCGAAGTTGAGGCTGTCGAAGCCGGATTCCCATTCCACCTCGGCGTCCTCCATCCAGCCGTCGGCCAGATGGGAGAAGGCGTCAAAGGCGGCGGCCTTGCGGACGGTCACATCGCTGCCGTCGGTATCCTGATCGATGACGGTGTTCTCGTCCATGGGCAGCCGGAGGATCACATGGTAGCCGGCGCCGGAGGTGACCACGTCGGAGACCTCATAGAACTCCAGCGCGGCGGTGCCGTTTTCAAATTCCTCATACATCTGACCGGAGGTGAACACATAGCCGTCGGGGTAGGCGGCCAGACCGGGATCCTCGCTCTCGGCGTTCATGATCTCGTCGAACCGGGCCACCCGGGCTTCCTGATCGGAGATGGCCTTCAGCTCCGCCGCGGCGGCCTGAGCCTTCTGCAGCTGCGCCTGCTTGTCGGCGTCGGAGAGGTCGTTGCCCTCGTCGTCGGTGGTCTTCCACAGGATGTGCTTGGCGTTCAGATAGCCGTTTTCCTCCAGGAAGGAGGCGATGTCCTCGTCAGAGAGCTTCTCGCCGTTTTCCCCGAAGAGCTTGTTGAACAGCTGCTCATAGAAATACTGGATCTTCGCCTGATACCGCATGGTGTCCACATCGATGAAGTAGTCCGACAGCAGGTGCTCGGCCATTTCATCCTCGGTGCCGTCCTCGCCCACCAGTCCGATGCGGGTCTGGTCCACCAGATCCTGGACGTAGGCTTCGCCCTCGTCGCCGAATTCGATGCCCTCCTCGGCGGCCTTGGACTCGATCACATGGAACTGCAGCAGGCTTTGCTCAACGTTCTCCTGCAGCAGCTCACCGTAGGTCTCTCCGCTGTCCTCGTCATAGACCGCGTTCCAGTCCATGGGGTCGAGGCCGGAGTAGTCGGCCACCTGGGTGGCAATGTTGATCAGATTGTAGGCGTACTCGTTCCAGTAGACCGGGGTACCGTTGATGGTGGCCACCTGCTTGTCGGCAGCATAGGCGGTCAGGGCGTTGGCGTAGACGTTCTCCGTCGCCGCGGCCTCATCGTCGGAAAAGTTCTGAACCTCGGTGGAGGTGCAGCCTGCCAGCGCGAAGAGCAGCAGCGCCGCGATCAGCAGGATGGAAATCTGTCGTTTCATAAATCAATCTCCTTTATCGGTTTCCGCTTCCTCGGGCGCGTATTTTTTGGCGGTCTCAGCCCAGGCGGCGATGAATCCGCGGGCTTCGGAGAGGATGCGGTTTTGCTGACTTATCTTTAATAATACACCCGGAACCGCGCCTGTGTCTACCCGCAAACGCTTTTTAAATTCCGGCTTTTGGTAGAGCTCGTTGACCACGCGGAAGTCGAATTCTGACATCAGGAACCGCAGCTCACCCTTCTTCTGCGCGATCTCCGTGATGCCGGCCTTTCCGGCGTCGGCACGGAGCAAAGCCACCTGCAGCAGGGCGTTGACCTGGGGCGGGGGATCACCGAAACGGTCGATGATCTCGTCCATCAGATCGTCGGCTTCCTCCTCGGAGCGTACCAGTGCAATACGACGATAGAGATCCAGCCGATGTTCCTGAGAGGGGACATAGCTCTCGGGAATGTTGGCGCTGATGGCCAGATCCGCCGAGCATTCTGCCTTTTTCCGTGGCTTTTCGCCTCTGGCCTCCTGAACGGCCTCCTCCAGCAGCTTTAAGTACATATCATAGCCCACGTCGATCATGTGGCCGGACTGCTCCGCGCCCAGGATGTTGCCGGCGCCTCTCAGCTCCAGATCCCGCATGGCGATCCGGAAGCCGGAGTTAAACTCCGCGAATTCCCGGATGGCGTTCAGACGCTTTTCCGCCAGCTCCGTAATCTGCTTGCCTCTGCGGAAGGTGAGGTAGGCGCTGGCTCTCCGGTTGGAGCGTCCCACGCGGCCGCGAAGCTGGTGGAGCTGGGCCAGACCCATCTTATCGGCGTCCTCGATGATCAGGGTGTTTACGTTGGGAATATCGATGCCGGTCTCGATGATGGTGGTGCAGACCAGCACCTGGGTCTCTCCCTCAGCCACGCTGCGCATGACGGCGGAGAGCTCCTCCTCGTTCATCTGCCCGTGGGCAACAGAAACCGACACATTGTCCAGCATCTCGCGGATCCTCAGGGCCGTGCGCTCGATGGAGTCGATGCGGTTGTGGAGATAGTACACCTGGCCGCCGCGCTGGAGCTCTCTTCTCATGGCGTCGCAGAGGATGCCCCAGTCATGCTCCATGACGAAGGTCTGCACGGGCATGCGGTCCATGGGCGGCTCCTCGATGGTGGACATATCCCGAATGCCGGAGAGAGCCATGTTCAGGGTCCTGGGAATGGGGGTGGCCGACAGGGTCAGCACGTCCACATTCTTGCTCATCTCTTTGATATGCTCCTTGTGGCCCACGCCGAAGCGCTGCTCCTCGTCCACGATCAGCAGACCGAGCTTTTTGAATTCCACGTTTTTCTGCAGCAGCTTGTGGGTGCCCACCACCAGATCGCATTCGCCGGAGCGGATGTCCTCCAGGGCTTTCTTGTTCTGCGCCGCGGAGTTGAAGCGGGAGAGGGTGCGGATCTCGATGGGGAAGCCGAAAAACCGCTGGACGGCGGTCTGATAGTGCTGCTGGGCCAGGACCGTGGTGGGCACCAGGATGGCCGCCTGTCTGCCGTCCAGGATGCACTTCATCACGGCACGGAGGGCCACCTCGGTCTTGCCGTAGCCCACGTCGCCGCAGAGCAGACGGTCCATGGGCGTGGGCTTTTCCATGTCGTTTTTGATCTCCCGGATGCAGCGGAGCTGATCCTCGGTCTCCAGATAGCCGAACCGCTCCTCAAACTCCATCTGCCAGGGGCTGTCCGGGGCGAAGGCGTGACCTTCGGCCTTGGATCGCTCGGCATAGAGGCCCAGCAGATCCACCGCCAGCTTCTTGGCGGCCACTCTGGCCCGGGTCTTGGTGCGGTTCCAGTCGGCGCCGCCCATCTTGGAGAGCTTCACCGGGTGATCCTCGCCGGCGCCGATGTATTTCGACACCATGTCCAGCTGGGTGGCCGGGACATAGAGGCAGTCCGTGCCGGCAAAGTGGATCTTGATGTAATCCTTCACCGCACCGTCCACCGGCATCTGTACGATCCCGCCGAAGCGGCCGATGCCGTGGACGTCGTGGACCACCAGATCGCCCACCGTCAGATCGGCGCAGCTGGTGATGGCTTCCCGGTTGGACTTGGATTTCTTGTGCTTCGACTGTCTCCGAAGGCCGCCGGCGATCTGGGTGTCGGTGAGAATGGCGAATTTCGAATGAGTGTATTCCAGTCCGGCGGAGAGAGAGCCCACCAGCACCAGACAGCTGCCCGGCTCCGGCAGATGCTTCGGCTGCATGGCAAAGGCGGCGGGAATGTCGTGGTTTTGCAGCATCTCGCTGAGCATTCTGGCCCGGCGCTCGTCACCCGCCAACACCACCACCTGATAGTCCATGGCAAGATAATGCTTGATGTCCTCCATGGCGGTCTGGATGCTGCCGCCGTAGGAGGCCAGCTGCTTGACCGTCACGCCGCAGACCGCTCTGGGATCCAGCGGATAGCGGCCCATGGTAAAGCTGTCGGCAAAGAACAGCGCATATTCCGAAAGTCCCCGCACCAGCTCGCTCCAAGGACGGTAGAACTGATCCGCCCGCGCCAGCATGGTGCCCTGGGCGGTGAGCTGGGTCACATCATCGGAGAGCTGCTTTGCGTATTCCTTGGCCCGGTCGGCACAGCGGCCCGGCTGATCCAGCAGCACCACCGTGTCGGGGGAGAGGTAGTCCAAAGCCGTCTCAAACTGCTCGTAGACCACACCCATATAGCGGTCCGCCGCAGGCAGGGGATTGCCGTCCGAGAGGATCTCCCCGTCCTGCCGCAGGGCTTTCACCAGGTTCTCCACCTGCTTGGAGGCCTTGCGCTTCGCGGCCTTTTCACTCATTTTGATCAGCTGTCCGCCGAGGGCGGTCATGCCGCCGGGGTAGAGGGTGGGAAGTGTCTCCGCAGCGGGGAGGATGCGGCAAATTTTCAGACTTTCCGTGCGGCGCTGGGAGTCAATCTCAAAATAGCTCATGGAGTCGATGTCGTCTCCCCAGAACTCGATGCGCACCGGCAGCACGTCGGCGGGGGAGAACAGGTCCAGAATGCCGCCGCGGCGACTGAACTGGCCCGGACCCTCCACCTGCTGGGTGCGGAGATAGCCGCAGCGCAGCAGGGCGTATTCCACATCCTCCGGGGGCACGGTGGAGCCATCCTCGATGGTGAAGGCGGTCTGCATTAGAAGATTTCTCGGAATGGCCCGCTGCAGCATGCCGGAGACCGTCGAGACGATCAGCGGCGTTTTTCCCTCGGCGATGGCGTAGAGCGCGCCGATGCGCCGCTGCTCCGTCTGTCTCGAGACGCTGACGGCGGTATAAAAGGTATAATCTCTGGCCGCCAGCACCGGCACCGGCTGACCCAGCAGGGCAGAGGCGTCCCGCGCGAAGGTCTCAGCCGCGCTCTCGTCGGCGCAGACGACCACCACAGGGCTGCCGGTCTCGCTGCTCAGGATCGAGGCCAGATGGGCTCTGGCGGCGGCGCTGAGGCCCGTAAAGAGCGCAGGAAGCTGGCCTCCCTCCAGAAGCTCCCGGAGCGAGGCGGCGTCTTTGGCGTGAAACAGTTCTGCGGTCTGCTGTGATAGGATCAAAAGGGTCCCTCCTGATTTTTGCGTTGGAATTATTATTATATCATATTCTAAAGGGAAAAAGCAAATGAGATCGGAAGCCTCCCAAAAATCAGAAAAACCCGCCCTACTTATTTCTCTTTTAAATCTACAATTATTTAAATATACTATATAAATAAAATATCTGTTGCAATGAGGGCCATTGTCTGCTATAATAGCTCTATAATTCGGTTACTATCTGCTTTTTGAGGTTGAAGCTATGAATAACGCCACAAATGAGGTCTGGGAACTGGTTTTGAAGATGATCTCCGAGCATCTGACCCCCACGACCTATAACACCTGGTTTGCCGACTGCACCGCCATCGAGCTGGGGGAAAACCGGCTGCTGCTGCACACCACCTCCGCCATGAAGCGGGACGTGATCCTGTCGAGATATGAGACGCTGATCACCCAGGCGCTGTATGAGCTGTTCTCCTGCCAGTTTGAGCTGAAAATCCTCGCAGGGGAGGACGAGCTGGAGGAGTACAAGCGCAAGCTGCCGCCGAAGGACGATCTGCCGGAGTTGGAGGGTTATACCTTCGATCACTTCATCGTGGGTCCCTCGAACCAGTTTGCCCATGCGGCGGCCCTGGGCGCGGCACAGAATCCGGGTACGCTCTATAATCCGCTGTTCATCTATGGCAACTCCGGACTGGGCAAGACCCATCTGCTTTTGGCTATCGGCAACCACATCCGGAAAGAGCAGCCGGACGTGAATCTGGTCTACACCAAGGCCGAGGATTTCATGAACCACATGATCCACTCCATGCAGATCGGCGACATGGATAATTTCCGTGAGAAATACCGCAAGGCCGACCTGCTGCTGGTGGACGATATCCAGTTCTTCTCCAAAAAAGAGGAGACCCAGAACGAGTTTTTCCACACCTACGAGGCGCTCTACAACGCCCACAAGCAGATCGTGGTCACCTCCGACCGTCCGCCCATGGAGATCCGCAACCTCAGCGACCGACTGAAGAGCCGGTTTGAGGGCGGCATCCTGGCCGACGTGGCGCCGCCGGATCTGGAGACCCGCATGGCCATCACCCGCTACAAAGCGGCCCAGGTTGGCATGTTGCTGCCGGATGAGTGCGTGCATTACATCTCTGAGCAGATCACCTCCAACGTCCGCCAGCTGGAGGGTGTGGTGAAAAAGCTCACCGCCTATCAGAATCTGGACCACAATCCCATCAACACCTTCACCATCGACCGGGCCATCCGGGACGTGATCCGCACGGGGGTCTACATCCCCACGCCGGAGATCATCATCGACGAGACCGCACGGTATTTCCAGATTGAATCCAAAGAGCTCCGCGGCTCCAAGCGGGACCGGAACACCACCTTTGCCCGGCAGATCGCCATGTATCTGATCAAGACCAACACGAACCTCTCTCTGGCGCAGATCGGCGCAGAGATGAACCGCGACCACTCCACGGTCCACACCTCCGTGGAAAAGATCGAATCTCTGGTGAAATCCGACCCGGAGATCGCCTCCACGGTGAAGGACATCACCAGCAACATCCACAGCAGAAACTGAATTTCAGTTTCCAACGATCTCTGTGGAGTCTCGGTGGATTTCCTGTGGAAGCTTCACGGTTCTGTAACTGGAAAAATCAGTCTGTGGAAAGCGGTTTTTTTTCTCCACAGCTTCTCCACACCGGTTTTTCTTCAGATTCCAATGGCTTCTGTGGTTTTTCCACGATTTCCACAGCCCTACTACTGCTACTAAATCTTTAAAAATTCTCCTTCCGGAGAAACGAGAAAAAAATAAAAAGGATCAAGGAGGAGCCTTTCATGAAATTTTCCTGTGAAAAGTATGTGCTGCAGCAGGCGGCCCTGTCCGCTGCCAGAGCCGTTGCGTCCAAGAGCCCGGTGCCCAGCCTCGAGGGTCTGCTGGTGGAGGCCGGCGATGCGGTCTGCATCACCGGTTATGATCTCAAGCGCGCCATCTACACCAACATGCCCGCCGACGTGGCGGAGCAGGGGAGCATCGTCATCAACGCCCGACTGTTCTGCGAGATGCTCAGAAGAATGCCCGACGGCGTTCTGACCTTCTCGGTGGAGAACAACACCGTCAGCGTCAAGTGCGGCAAGGCCCACTTCGACGTCATCGGCATCAGCGCCGAGGATTATCCGGAGCTGCCGGCCATCGAGAGCGCCAAGGGTCTGGAGCTGCCGCAGAATCTGCTGAAGACCATGATCAATGAGACCTCCTTTGCCATCAGCAACAATGACGCCCGCCCGGTCTACACCGGCTCCCTGTTTGAGCTGGAGCGCAACGAGCTGCGGATCGTCTCGGTAGACGGTTATCGTCTGGCCCTCAGAAGGGAAGCCGTGGAAGGCTACGGCGAGGACTGCAGCTTCATCGTTCCCGGCACGGCCCTCAGCGATCTGGAGCGCTTCTGCGAGGACAGCGAGGAAACTGTCAAGCTGGCGGTGGGCGATAAGTACATCTCCTTCACCGTGGGCGACACCGTGATCCTCTCCCGCCTGCTGGAGGGCGAGTTTCTGAACTACAGAAAGGCCATCCCCGAGTCCTTCCGCGTCACCGTGAAGGTGGATCGCGCCGAGCTGCTGCATGTGGTGGAGCGCGTGAGCCTCATTGTGGACGACAAGGTCCGCACGCCGCTGCGCCTCACCTTCAACCAGAACGCCATCGACTTCCTCTGCGCCACCCCCATGGGCAAGGCCGAGGACGTCTGCCCCTGCGAGGGCGACGGTCAGGGTCTGGAGATTGGCTTCAACGACCGTTATCTCTCCGACGCGCTGAAAAACGCCCCGGCGGATGAGGTGGTGCTCTGCCTGAACACCGGCTCCTCCCCCTGCATCCTGAAGGCAGCGGATGAGAGTGCCAACTTCACCTATATGATCCTGCCGGTGCGTCTGAGAGCCGGCCAGTAACACGCTATGGAAACCATTCAGATCAAAAGTGAATTCATCAAGCTGGACGCACTGCTGAAATATGCGGCGCTGGTGGGTACCGGCGGCGAGGCGAAAATGGTCATCGCCGACGGTATGGTCACCGTGAACGGCGAGGTCTGCACCATGCGGGGAAAGAAGATCCGCCCCGGCGACGTGGTGTCCTTCGCCGATGCGGAAATCCGCATTGAGGCCGAGTAATGGAGATCCGGCGCATCGCCCTCAACGGCTTTCGGAATTATGACATGGCCTCGGCGGAGTTTTCCCCCGGCACCAACGTCATCTCCGGCGAGAATGCCCAGGGGAAGACCAATCTGCTGGAGGCGGTCTATCTGCTCACCGGCGGCAGGAGCTTCCGGACCCGATTCGACCGGGAGCTGATCGGCTTCGATTATTCAGAGGCCACCGTGCTGGCGGACGTCTACGGACAGGGGAGAGATCAGACCGTTCATATCCGCATGCGCAGGGGCCAGCGAAAGCAGATCCTGCAAAACGGCGTGAAAAAGACCGCCACCGAGCTGGCGGGGAGCTTTGCAGCCGTGCTGTTCTGCCCCGACGATCTGAGCATCATCCGATCCGGGGCGGCGGAACGCAGGAGAATGATGGATCTGGCCATCGCCCAGCTGCGGCCCAACTACGGGCAGCTGATCAGCGAATATCACCGGCTTCAGGAGCAGAAATTCAGCATTCTGAGAGACTGGCACGAAAAACCGGCGCTGCTGGACATGCTGGACGATTATTCCAACCAGATGTGCAGAGTGTCCGCAAAGCTGATCCGGTATCGGGCGGCCTACGCCAAACGGCTGGAGGCTGCCGCCACGCCCATCCACAGCGATTTCGCGGGGGGACGGGAGCAGCTCTCCATGGAATATCAGACAGTCAGCACCGTCACCAACCCGCTGGCTTCGGAAAAAGAGATTTATTACGAGATCTGCGAGCATCAGGAGGCCCACAGAAGGGCAGAGCTGGAGAGCGGCCAGTGCCTCACTGGGGCCCACAAGGACGATCTGCTGATCTATTTGAACGGCCAGAGCGCCCGGGCCTTCGCCTCTCAGGGACAGACCAGAACGGCGGCATTGAGCTTAAAACTGGCGGAGCGGGAGATCTTCACCGACGAATTCGGGGAGCCTCCGGTTCTGATGCTGGACGATGTCTTGTCAGAGCTGGACGCCAAGCGGCAGGAGTTCGTCTTAAACCGCATCGGCGGCGGCCAGACCCTGATCACCTGCTGCGAAGACGAGCACATCGCCGAGCGCACCGGAGGCAAGGTTTTGACCGTCAGAAACGGGATGATTCGATAATGTACCTGCATCTTGGAAACAACTGCATCGTGAGAAAAAACAGCATCGTCGGCATCTTCGATCTGGACACCGTCACCTGGTCCCACCGGACAAGGGAGACCCTCGCCATGGTAGAGCAGGCCGGACAGGTGGAAAACGCCGCCGAGGATCTTCCCAGATCTCTGGTGATCTGCTCTCTCGGCAGCGGCCAGCGGTACATTCTCAGTCAGATCAGCCCCGCCACCCTGCAGAAGCGCAGCGAGCAGAGCGGGCTTGATATATAAACGCGTAATTTCAATTCTGGAAACAGAGGTATCTATATGGCAGAAATCACGGATAAAATCACACAGGAATACGACGCCAGTCAAATTCAGGTTCTGGAGGGACTGGAGGCGGTCCGCAAGCGGCCGGGCATGTACATCGGCTCCACGTCGGCCTCCGGTCTGCACCACCTGGTCTATGAGATCGTGGACAACTCCATCGACGAAGCGCTGGCCGGGTTCTGCGACCACATCGAGGTGGTCATCGAGCCGGGGAACATCATCCGCGTCTCCGACAACGGCCGTGGCATCCCCGTGGACATCCAGCCCCAGACCGGCAAGAGCGCGCTGGAGGTCGTCTTCACCGTTCTGCACGCCGGCGGCAAGTTCGGCGGCGGGGGCTACAAGGTCTCCGGCGGTCTCCACGGCGTGGGCGCCAGTGTGGTCAACGCCCTGTCCGAGTGGCTGGAAGTGGAGGTCCACAAGGACGGCGAGATCCACCAGATGAAGTTTTCTAGAGGCGACATCACCCAGCACAAGACCGTCATCGGCAAGACCGAGCGCACCGGCACCACCGTCCGCTTCAAGCCCGATCCCGAGATGTTCGAGGTGCTGGAGTATGACTATGAGACCCTCCACAAGCGCATGCGGGAGCAGGCCTTCCTGAACGCGGGTCTGCGGATCTCCATCACCGACGAGCGCCCCCATATCAATGAGGAAGGCGTCGACGCCGGTCCCGTCTCCGACAGCATGTACTACGAGGGTGGCATCCGGGAGTTCGTCACCTACATCAACCGCCACAAGACCGCTCTGCACAATGATGTGATCTATGTGGCAGGCAAGCGCACCGACTCCGAGGCGGAGATCGCGCTCCAGTACAACGACAGCTACAGCGAGACCCTGGTCTCCTTTGCCAACAACATCCACACCCCCGAGGGCGGCATGCACGAGACCGGCTTCAAAACCGCGCTGACCCGCGTGCTGAACGCCTACGGCAAGAAGACCGGCGTGCTGAAGGAGGGCGACTCCCTCTCCGGTGAGGACTGCCGCGAGGGCCTCACCGCCATCATCTCCGTGAAGCTCACCGAGCCGCAGTTTGAGGGCCAGACCAAGGCCAAGCTGGGCAACTCCGAGATGCGCACCCTGGTGGACGGCATCGTACAGGAGAAGCTGACAGACTTCTTTGAGGAAAACCCCGCCGTGGCCAAGGCCATCGTGGAGAAGGCCCTCACCGCCTCCCGCGCCCGTGAGGCCGCCAGAAAGGCCAGAGAATCCGTCAGAAGAAAGACCGGTCTGGACTCCGGCCAGATGCCGGACAAGCTGCAGGACTGCAACGAGCGAGACCCCAGCCTCTGCGAGATCTACATCGTCGAGGGCGATTCCGCTGCGGGCTCCGCCATTCAGGGCCGAGACAGCCGTTTCCAGGCAATCCTCGCCATGTGGGGCAAAATGCTGAACGTGGAGAAGGCGAGAGCCGACAAGATCTACGGCAACGACAAGCTCTATCCGCTGATCGTGGCGCTGGGCGCCGGCATCGGGGACGAGTTCAACATCGAAAAG
>CADCQK010000132.1 GCA_902803575.1 Oscillospiraceae bacterium | reverse complement strand
GGCAACTGGGTCACCACCTACTGCGCCGACCACCCGGTGGACCAGGATACCGCCCAGGGCGAGCCGTTTGCCACCTACATGTACACGATCTTCCTGCCGGAGGTCTGCGTCGATACCCAGACCGGCAAGGTGAAGGTGGAGAAGTTCACCTGCGTAGCCGACGTCGGCACGATCATGAACAAGCTGCTGGTGGATGGCAACTTCTACGGCGGCCTGGCTCAGGGCATCGGCCTTGCGCTGACCGAGGACTTCGAGGATCTGTCGAAGCACACCAATCTGATGCGCTGCGGCATCCCGTATCCCAACGACATTCCGGACGACATCGAGCTGCACTACAACGAGACCTACCGTCCCTCCGGCCCCTATGGCGCCGCCGGCTGCGGTGAGGCTCCGCTGGATGCCCCGCATCCCGCCATTCTCAACGCCATCTTCGCCGCCACGGGCGCCCGCGTGACCCGCATCCCGGCAACGCCGGACAAGGTGCTCGCCGCCCTCAAGGACCTGGAGGCCTGAGACTGGTAAACGCTGAAAAACCATGTTATACTGGGGGTGTGGACATTCGTCCACATCCCCATGTCTGCAAGCGGGAGGGATTGCCATGAAGAGCAGAATTCCGGAGCGCGGCTCGACCCATGTCTATAACGTTAGCAAGATCTCCAAGGAGGAGATCGACAGCATGGTGGAGCGCTGCGTCTATGAGCAGCCTCCCTTCTGCAATGCGGCCTGCCCGCTGAGGCTGGACACCCGCGCTCTGCTGAAAGCTGTTGCGGCGGGAAACTTCAAAAAAGCACTGCAGCTGTATGAAAAGATCGCTCCCTTCCCACTGATTCTCTCCCAGGGCTGTGAGGCCCCCTGCGAGGCGAAATGCCGCCTGTGTGAGCGGGGCGACGGCATCGCCATCCGGGCGATAGAGTCCGCCGTGGCAAGATTCGGCGAGCAGTCAAAGCTGGGCGGCGTTTTTCGCAGCACCAAGAAGCAGAAAGCCGCCATCTTCGGCTCCGGTCTGTTCGCGCTGTTTCTCGCCGGCGAGCTGGAAAAGAAGATGTACCCGGTCACGGTGTTCTGCGCCGAACCGGACGAGGAGATGTATTTGCGCGGCGCCGCGCCGTTTCTGGATGATGCAGCCTTCACCCTGGAGCTGAAGCGGCTGAAGCGGAAGGAGATCCGGTTCGTGTTTGGCTGTGAGATCACGGCGGAATTCTTTCGGCAGAAACGCGAGGAGTATCAGATCCTCGGCGCGTCGGAAGCAGCCGCAAAGACGTTCTTTCCAGTCGCTGAATGCACGCCGGACGTCATGCTCTATGAAAAAGAAAACCTGATCATGGGCAGCGGCAGCGGCGTGATGGACACTGCCTTCGGCGCGAAAAAGGCGGCGCTGACCGCGGATCGTCTGGCACAAAACCTCGATCCCCGCAACACCCGAGGCAGAGAGGGCGCCGTCGAAAGCAAATTATACACCGATCTCTCCCAGGCCGAGGCGCTCACACGGGTGCCGATCCCGCCGGAGGGCTATTCCCGGGATCAGGCCATGGAAGAGGCTAGGCGCTGTCTCCAGTGCCGCTGCGAGGAGTGCCTGAAAACCTGCGCCTATTTGCGGCATTACGGGAAGCACCCCGGCCTGCTGGCGCGGGAGATCTACAACAACACCCAGATCATCATGGGCGACCACCAGCTGAACAAGCCCATGAACTCCTGTGCCCTCTGCGGCCAGTGCACGGCGGTCTGCCCCAACGGAATGGACATGGCCCGCGTCTGCCACATGGCCCGGGAGAACATGGTCGCCACAGACAAGATGGCCCTGGCGCCCCACGAGTTTGCGCTGCTGGACATGCTGTTTTCCAACGAGGAGGCCTTCCTCTCCCGGCCCCAACCGGGGTTTGAGACCTGCCGCTACGTGTTCTTCCCCGGCTGTCAGGCCTCCGCCGTGGCGCCGGAGACGGTACGCGCGGCATGGGAGGATCTCTCCACGCGGCTGGAGGGCGGCGTGGCGCTCATGCTGGGCTGCTGCGGCGCCATTGCCGACTGGGCCGGGCGCAGGGAGATCTATGACCATACGAAGGCATTTCTGGACGCAGAGCTCTCCAAGCTGGGCGATCCCATCGTGATTGCCGGCTGCCCCACCTGCGCAAAGCAGCTTCGGAGCCGCGAAAGCCTTGAAGTCATCGGCATTTGGGACATTCTCCTGCAGCTTGGTCTTCCGGTGGGCGCGAAGGGACTGGATCGCCCCGCCGCGCTCCACGATGCCTGCGGTGCCAGAGGCGACAGCGTAACCCAAAACGCGATCCGAAGTCTTGCAAAGCAGCTGGGCTGTGATCTGAAAGAGCCGAAAGACGCTCTGGACCGCGCTCCCTGCTGCGGCTATGGCGGTCTTGCCGGTTATGCGAATCCGGAGGTGGCCGCAGAGCTGACAGAGCAGTGTATCGAGCGCGGCGAGGGCCCCTGGATCACCTACTGCATGGCTTGCCGCGACCGTTTCGCCAGAGCGGGGCAGGAAACCCACCATCTGCTGGAGCTGGTCTACGGCAAGGATGCGCAGGACGCGCCGGACATCAGCGAAAAGCGTTATAACCGGCGGGCATTGAAACGGGATTTGCTGCTGGAATACTGGAACGAGGAGACCAAGGGCATGGAGCCGGAATTCAAAATCACCTACACCCCGGAGGC
>CADCQK010000131.1 GCA_902803575.1 Oscillospiraceae bacterium | reverse complement strand
GGGATTCGAACCCTAGAGGCCTTTCGGCCTACAGCATTTCGAGTGCTGCACCTTCGACCACTCGGACAACTCTCCATGTATTCAAATACACCTGCGTGTGTAACGGGATGATTATACCGAATCCACCGGGAAAAATCAAGTCTGGCGGGAAAAATATTTGCAAACCCCGGCTGCGGGCATTGAGATTCCGATCGGAATTTGGTACAATTCCGTTGAGGGGATTCCTTATGAACGAAAACAGCATCCATTTGAATACCACCGGCGTGGAGATCGAGCGGAAATACCTGATCGCCTACCCGGATTTATCCTGGCTGGAACGGCAGCCGGGGCTTCGAAAGATCGAGATCGTCCAGACCTATCTGTTCGGCACGGAGAACCAGTCCCGCCGGGTGCGGCAGTGGACGGAAAACGGCGAAAGTCTCTACATCGAGACCCGGAAAAGCGGCAAAGGCATCCGCCGAACCGAGACCGAGCGGCAGCTCACGGAGGCGGAATATCAGTCCGCTCTGGAAGACGCCGACCCGGAGCGCCGGCCCATCGTAAAGACCCGCTGCATTCTGCCCTATGACGGTCAGAGCTTCGAGATCGACCTCTACCCCTTCTGGACCAGACAGGCGGTCATGGAGATCGAGCTGGAGTCTGAAGATCAGCCCGTCCGCTTCCCTGACGGGATCCGGGTGCTCCGGGAGGTCACCGACGACCCCAACTACACCAATTCCAGTCTCGCCCGGCAGCTGATAGCAGAAGATACGGAGGTGGGCCGCCATAAAGCATGAAAAACGTGCGCTGCTGCTGATCGGCATTCTGTTTCTGCTGATCGGCTTCGCCGTGGCGGCCTTCTTCGGCTCCAGCGCCACGGTGCAGTTCAACACCAGAGCTGCGGTGGACGACCCCGACGCCTACGAGGTGCAGTTTGACAGCGACGGCGGAATGGTGGAGGTCACCGAAAAGGCCATGGAGGGCGGCGTGCTGACCCTCAAGCTCCACGGGCTGGAAAAGGGACGCTGCTTTGTGGACGTCTACGGTCCCGATGATTACATCGCCACCGAATGGCTGTATGTGCACGGCCTCCACATCATCACCACAAACTCCTTTTTCGGCCACTCCACCGGCGGGTGGATCATTCCGATCCTGGCGGCGCTCTATCTGGCGATCCTCCTGGGCTACATGATCCTGCAGTACCGAAGGGGCATGCGGGAGAGCCTGTATCAATACAAGAACATCCGGCATCTGGGCTGGATCATCTTCTTCAGCGCCATGCTGCTCGGCATACTCCCGGGCATCGCCTCCAACAATTCCATAGACGAGACCGTCAGCAGCATTATGACTGTGACGTCGTACCTCTCCGTCTTTGCCTTCCCGGTGTCCTTTGTGGTGTCGATCCTGGTGAGCATCAGCAACATCCGGCTGATCCGGAAGGAAGGCCGCAGCTGGCGGAATCTGCTGGGGCTGTTTCTGAGCCTGCTGATCCTGCTGGGGACGATTCTCCCCGTGGCGCTGGAGGAATATCTGCAGCGCTCCACCATTGTGGATGTGCACAATCAAAACGGCGCTGCGCTCTATATCGAGATGCTGGTGACCCAGATCATGCTGGTGACCGTGGCCTATCTGGAGAGCATTTTGCTCAGCACCATCATCCTCACTCTGAAGGCGGCCCGGCGGGTGCCGGAATTTGACAAGGACGCGATCCTGATCCTCGGCTGCCAGATCAAGAAGGACGGCACGGTGACGCCGCTGCTGAAGGGCCGCGCCGACCGGGCTCTGGAATTTGCAAAAATGCAGCAGGATGCAGCCGGAAGTGCTCCGGTCTTCGTTCCCTCCGGCGGACAGGGTGCCGACGAGGTGATCTCCGAGGCGGAATCCATCAAGAATTATCTGGTGGAGACCGGCGTCCCGGAGAATCAGATCCTGGCGGAAGATCAGTCGGAAAACACCTTTGAGAATCTCAGAAACTCGGCGAAGCTGATCCGCAGCCGCTTCGGGGAGGGTGCGAAGATTGCCTTCTCCACCACCAACTACCACGTGTTCCGCGCCGGCATTCTGGCCGAGCAGCAGGGCATCCATGCCGAGGGCATCGGCAGCAGGACCCGAAGCTATTTCTGGATCAACGCCTTCGTCAGAGAGTTCGTCGCCACGGTGTACGCAGAGCGGAAAAAGCACTTCTTCGTGATCGTGCTGATGATCCTGCTGACCATCGCGAGCGTCGTTCTGGTGTACCTGTCCAACAACCTGTAAGTGAAAGGAAAAAGCGTATGGAGTTACCGGAACAGATTCGCCCGGAATATGACCGCTGGTACCGATTCATGGAGGATCGCGTGGAGTTCTGGCACCACGCAAGTATCTTTCACACCAAAGCCCACTGCGCCAGAGTGCTGCGTTTTGCGCTGATGATCGCGGAGAAACAGGGCCTCTCCCCTGCGGATTCCGAGCTATTGGCCACGGCGTCGGTGTTTCACGACTCCAGAAGGCTGGACGACGGCTATGACACCGGTCACGGACAGCGGGCCGCGGATTACTATCAGGAATTCTGCGAGAAAAACGGGCAGAACTTTGATCCTCTGTGCTATCATGTGATCTATTGGCACGACCGGCACGACGCGGAGGGGATCGCAGCCATTGAAAATCTCCTGCCGCGCAGAGACAACGACGTGCTGCTCTATCAGATCTTCAAGGACGCGGACGCGCTGGATCGATTCCGGCTGGGTCCCAACGGTCTGGACGTGCGCTATCTCCGCACCGACGCGGCGCTGGAGCTGGTGGACTACGCCCGCGCCCTCTGGGACGAAGAATGCAGATAAAACACACAGACATTTTAAGATAAGGAGCTGAATCGCCATGCCCATCGTCGTGGTCGGAAACGTATTCGTAGACATCAAGGGGTTCCCCGACAACAAATACATCCCCGCCGGGCGCAACGCCGGGTGGGTGGAGATCGTCCACGGCGGCGTGGGCCGGAACGTGGCGGAGGACATCGCCAACGTGGAGCTGCGGCCCCGGTTCGTCAGCATGGTCAGCGACGACGCCCAGGGAGAAGAGGTGCTCCACAAGCTCCAGAACCACAAGGTGGACACCCGCTTCGTGGCCCAGGTGCCCGACGGCATGGGCATCTGGCTGGCCATCCACGACGCCCAGGGGGACATCGTCTCCTCCATCTCCAAGCGGCCCAACATGGACGCCATGGTGGACATGCTCCAGCAGCACGGGGACGAGATCTTCGCCGACGCCGACAGCATCGTGGTGGAGATCGACAACGACAAGGAAGTGGTCAAGGAGGTCTTCCGCTTCGCCGAGAAGTACCAGAAGCGGGTCTATGCCGTGGTGGCGAACATGAGCATCGCCTCCCAGAGACGAGATTTTCTCCACGCCATCGACTGCTTCGTCTGCAACGCACAGGAGGCGGGGATTTTGTTCGTGGAGGACTTCGACGATCTGATCCCCGAGGAGATGGCGGACGTGCTTCTGGAGCGCATCACCAGCGCGAAGATCCGCTCCATGGTGGTGACCATGGGCTCCCAGGGCGCGGTCTATGCCAGCATGGACGGCGACAAGGGCGTCTGTCCTCCGCAGGTGGTCCGGGTGCGCGACACCGCCGGCGCCGGGGACGCCTTCTGTTCCGGCGTCGCCATCGGCCTCACCTACGGAAAGACCCTGGCGGAGGCCTGCGAGATCGGCTCCCGCCTCGCCGCCTCGGTCATCACCCTCACCGAGAGCACCTGTCCGAGATTTTTACCGGAGGAATTGGGATTGGACATCGCCGTGGAGGTGTGAAGAACATGTTTCTGCGCAGGAGACAAAAGCCTCTGCCAGCAGGAAAACACTTCCGAATGAGTCGACGGTTCAATCGGCATTCCGCAGCCGATTTTGGCCTGATGGAACAAAGTGAAAACCTCGCTCTCTGTCAGGCAGACGGGTCGTTGTGGGAGAAAGCTGCGCTCTATGACTATGGTTGGGGCCCGGAAAACGGATACTACAAGCTCCCGCTGCCGGATTTTCCTGATCTCATGGAAATTCTGCTGCACGAGGAATCCGACGAGGATGTATATGGCGCCGCTGCGATCATTGAGCGAGACTATCCCGAAGCTTTGCTGGCGCAATGCGAGCAGTTCATGCAGAACACCACACATTCAGCGGAATTCCAAAAGCTGAGTCAGGTTTTTCGGCTGCATTCTCCGATCAATCGATGCCCCGTCGTTGGAAAGACCTCTGCAGAGATCCAGTCCGACAGTGAACGGTGGAAAAGGATCGCGGATTTTGCAGCTGCGTCAAGCTGCTCCGGCAAAGGCTGAATTCGGACAATCACCGGAATCATTTCAGTTCTGCCCATATCCAGCGCTGCGGCGGCGGGCGATTCGTGAATCGCCCCTGCATGGTCTCTAAAAAATGCGCTGCTGCCAAATGGTGGTCGTAGGGCGGGGACCTGTGCCCCGCCGTT
>CADCQK010000130.1 GCA_902803575.1 Oscillospiraceae bacterium | reverse complement strand
GGCGCGCTACAAAGGTCTGCTGGACGCGGCGGTGAAAGGCGTCCGGGCCATCCCGACGCTGGAGGACGGCGACACGGTGCTGATCTCCGAGGGCTGCACCCACCACCGACAGTGCGACGACATCGGCACGGTGAAGCTGCCGCGGTGGCTGAAGCAGTGCACCGGGAAGGAACTGCACATCGCCACCAGCTCCGGTCGTGATTTCCCCGAGGATCTGTCAGAATACAAAATGGTGATCCACTGCGGCGGCTGCATGCTGAATGCCAAGGAAGTCCAGTACCGGATGAAATCCGCCGCCGACCAGAACATCCCCATCACGAACTACGGGATTTTCATCGCCTATTTCCGGGGAATTCTGGATCGGAGCATCCAGATGCTGCCGGGCTATGAGGACGTGAAAGCATGAGATCCGTCATTGATAAACTGGCACAGACCTCGAACCTGACGGACGAGGAATTTGCCCTCCTGCTGGAGGAACTTTCTGAGGAAGATTCCGAGTATCTCTTTGCCGCCGCGAGATCCGTCCGGGAGCGGGAATACGGCAAGGACGTCTATCTTCGGGGACTCATCGAGTTCACCAACTACTGCAAAAACAACTGCTATTACTGCGGCATCCGCTGCGGGAATGCCAATGCCCAGCGCTATCGGCTCACCGAGGACCAGATTTTAAGCTGCTGCGAGCAGGGCTATGCGCTGGGCTTTCGAACCTTCGTTTTGCAGGGCGGGGAAGACCCTTATTACACCGATGACCGCATGGTGCCGCTGGTTGCGGAGATCCGAAAGCGGTTCCCGGACTGCGCCATCACCCTCTCCATCGGGGAGCGGAGCCGCGAAAGCTATCAGGCGCTCTTCGACGCCGGGGCGGACCGGTATCTCCTGCGGCATGAGACTGCCAATCCGGAGCACTATTCCATGCTCCATCCAAAGGAGCTCTCCATCCAAAACCGAAAGGAATGCCTCTTTACTTTGCGGGAGATCGGCTACCAGATCGGCGCCGGCATGATGGTGGGCGCACCGGGACAGACCACGGCGTATCTAATCGAGGATCTGCGATTCCTTCAGGACCTGCAGCCCCACATGATCGGCATCGGCCCCTTTCTGCCCCACAAGGATACACCCTTCAAGGACGAGCCCCGGGGGAGCTATCATCTGACGCTGCAGCTGCTGAGCATCCTGCGTCTCATGTTTCCGAAGGTACTTCTGCCGGCCACCACGGCACTGGGCACCATCCACCCGCTTGGGAGGGAAAAGGGCATCCTCGCCGGCGCCAACGTGGTCATGCCGAATCTCTCGCCCACCAACGTGCGCGGCAAATATCTGCTCTACGACGGCAAGATCTGCACCGGCGACGAGGCGGCGGAGTGCCACGGCTGCATGGAAAAACGCATGGAGCGCATCGGCTATCAGGTGGTCACCTCCAGAGGCGACGCGAAAATCAAATAAACCACGGACTCTGCGGCTTTCGATTTCCCGCAGAGTCTTTTCTCTTAAACTTCCCAATCTGCGACAGCAGGGAATGACAGGTTTTGGTTTCCATAATATCTATAATGAGAAGCACAAAACCATTCTGGGAGGGAACGACATTGGCGGTTCAGGAGGCAATACGGCCGGCGCAGGAGCAGCTGCGGGGCACGGCCAGATGGATGCGGATGCTGCACGCGCCCCATTGGGTAGAGCTGCTGCTCTGCTTTGTGATGGGGCTGGTGCTCTCGGCGGCGAGTGTGGCGAAGGCTCCCTCGCCCTTCGGGACCGCCATGGTGACCGCACTGGGCTACGGCGCAGGCGGATTTCTCTGTCTTCTGGGCTGCACGGTGGGGTACTTTGCCGCCTTCGGATTTCTGGCAGGGACCCAGATGGCCTGCGGCTGCGTGCTGGTGTTTTTGATCGGCTATTTCCTCAGAGACAACTGGCTCATGAAAACGCGCTGGTTCCCGGCACTGCTGGCAACGCTGGCCTATGGCACCACCAGAGTCTCTCTGTATCTGCTCACAGGCGGCATCTCCGTGCCGGTGCTGGTGCGGACAAGCTTTTTTCTGCTGCTCTGCGCCGCAGCGACGCTCTGTGATCTGGATGTGCTGGATCAGAGAGAGGTACACACCCCCACGGCGGAGATCGGCCGGAGCGTCTCCACGGTGTTTGTGCTCTCGACGCTGCTCATGGGCATCAGTCGATTTTTGATCTTTCAGGAGATCTCCCTCGGTCGGATCCTGGTGCAGGTGATCCTCCTGATGCTCTGTGCCACCGGAGGCCCCCTCTGCGGCGCGGCGGCGGGAGTGGTCATGGGGGTCAGCATGGACGTCAGCGCCGGAGGCAGCGTCTATTTCACGGCGGTCTATGCCGTCACGGCGCTTGCGGCGGGGCTTCTGAACAAGCACAAGCGGATGATTTTTCTCTGTGTCTATCTGCTGATTCAGGCGCTGACGATCTTCTGCCTTCCGGCGGGGGTACTGCGGATTTCCGCGTTGATCGAGGCCTCCGCCGGGACGCTGATCTATCTGCTCCTTCCGCAGAAGTTTGTGATCTCTCTGGGTTCCTTCGTTCAGCCACAGCGCTCCGGCAGGGGAGAGTCCGGCCTCCGCCGCTATACCGCCGGGCAGGTGGGCAGCATGTCCAATGCCTACCGGGCGCTCTACGATGTAGCGCGACAGGCGACAGATCGTGCGGTGAACGACGAAGATCCCACGAAGATCTTTGATCGGACGGCGGATCGGGTCTGCGTATCCTGTTCGGAGCAATCGATCTGCTGGGGAAAGGAATCGGCAGAGACCCTCTCTGCCATGCAGGAGGCGGAGAAAACCATCCGCTCCCGGGGCAGACTGGAGGACTCGGACTTTCCGCAATACTTCCAGCAGCGGTGTCAAAAACTCCACGAGTTTTCCGAGGTGGCCAACGGGGAGCTGCGGCTCAGGGCCTTCCGAAAGCAGATGCAGGGACAGCTGGAGGAGGAGCGCTCCCTCCTGTGGGAGCAATACAAAGATTTCTCCGAGGTGCTGGGAGCCTCCGCCAGAGCCCTGGGCAGCGTCTACGGCGGCGATCCCACTGCAGAGCGGCGGCTGATCCGCTATCTGCGCACCCTTGGGGTCGAAGCGGACGCCTCCGTCTTCCGGGACAGCAGAGGCCGGCTCCACGCCGCCATTGAAAGCCGGTATCTGGAACCGCTGTTAAACACACCGGACTATCTGGACGCGCTCTCTGCGGTTCTGGGGGTGCGGCTTTGCATGCCGGAGCACCAGATGCGTGAGGACAGCATCGTCCTGCTGGAGGCGGAGCCCCTCAGCGCCAGTGTGGGCGTTGCTGCGGTGCGAAAACAGGGAGAGCGGGTCTCTGGTGATCGAGGCACCTACTTCAAAACCGACGCGGGAGAGCTCTGCGTGATCCTCTCCGACGGTATGGGCACCGGGGATGCGGCGGCGGAGGACAGCATCGGCGCCATCCGGATCCTGGAGAGCTTTCTCCGTGCCGGGGTAGAGCCCTCCAGTGCCATGAAGCTCCTTAATTCCGCGGCCCTGGTGCGATCGGAGGACAGTTGGGGCTACGCCACTGTGGATCTGATGTGCATCGACCTTTTCACCGGGGACGCCTGCTTTTACAAGTACGGCGCGGCGCCCTCCTACGTGAAGACCGGCGGCGTGATCCGCAAGATCCGCAGCGCCTCCTATGCGGCAGGCTTGAAATTCGAGGCTGGCCGAAGCCCGGACACCATGCGGATGCGGCTGAAGCCCGGCAGTGTGGCGGTGATTGCCAGCGACGGCGTGGTCTCCGACGGGGAGGATCTCTGGCTCCGAAAGCTGATCGAGGAGACCGACGGTACAGACATGAAGGCTCTTGCCGGCAGCGTGGTGCAGACCGCCATCCAGTCTTATGGGAGAAACGACGACATGACTGCCCTGGCCATCAAGGTGGAGGTGCGCACATGAAGCAGGAGATTCTGGTGAAGGGCGTTTCCCGCAGGGTGGTGATCGTTCCCACCGATGCGCAGAGCGTGTTTGAGGAGGTCATCTGTATCGTAAAGGAGGACGCAGAGACCGTCACTGCCGATGGGATCCTGCGTGAGGCGGAGGCAGCACTCCTGCGCAGTGTGGAGGAGGAAGCGGATCCTGTGCCCCTGTTTCTGCGTCTGCTCCCTGCGCTGATGGCGGTGTTGCTGCTGGTGCTGGCGGGGGTGCTGACCTGGTGCTTTTTCTTCGGCGTGTGAAAAAAGCTTGCCGACCGGGGGCAAGTGTGTTAAGATAGCAAAGTATGATCGACCGGGAAGGGAGGTATCGCCATGTCCCGGAGCAAAGTGAACTGGACACAGCTTCTGACGCTGCTGCTGGCGCTGGCGGTGCTGACCGTGATCGTGCTGTCGAGAAGGAACGAAGTGCAGCAGACCATTTCCCGCCAGACTGCGGATGTGGACATGATCCTGCCGCCCCATGTGGCTGACACCGTTGAAAAGCAGGTCTATGCCGATCTGCCGGACATCGACATCACCTCCTGGGAGTATCTGCTCTGCAACCCCGCCCACAACATCGGCCAGTACGCGCCGGAGGTCGTGCAGATCGAGAGCAGCACCTCCTACATCGACACCCGCGCGCTGGAGCCGTTTTTGAATCTGCTGCAGGGCGCCCGCGCCGCCGGTTTTTCGCCTCACGTCTATGTGGGCTACCGCTCCTACATCATGCAGAGCTCTCAGTACAACAGCGTGGTCGCGGATTTTGAGTCTCAGGGCTATAGCACTCTGGACGCGGAAAAGGCTGCCGCTGAAGTCTCTGCCGCCCCCGGCACCAGTGAGCACCAGACCGGCCTGGGTCTGGATCTGCTGGACCGTTATGCAGAAAGTCTCTCGAACTATGAGATGGATGAAAACTTCCTGGCCTGGCTGGATGAACACTGCACCGAGTACGGCTTCATCAAGCGCTATCCGGAAAACAAGATCTCCATCACCGGCCGTTATGAGCCATGGCACATCCGCTATGTGGGCACCGCCGCGGCGGAATTTATGAAGCTCCACGACCTGTGTCTGGAGGAATTCGTAAATCTCTATTGATTTTGGCCTGCTACTTTAAAAAAAGCTTGCAATCTCATCTCTGCTGTGCTATAATGCATTCGTTGTAATGAGGTATTTGACAGACTGGGCTTTCGCCCAGTCTTTTTCATGATACTTCGAGTGTTTCAATTTTATGGAAATTCAGGTGGATCATGAGTAAAATCACTGACAGTGTTCTGAAGCTGGCGGAGCCGGTGGCGGCGGAGCTGGGCTTGGAGATCTGGGACATCGAATACGTCAAGGAGGCCGGAACCCGGTTCCTGAGAGTCTATATTGACAAGGCCGACGGCGTATCCATCCAGGACTGCGAGGCCTTCAGCCGTGCACTGGATCCGATTCTGGACGAGGCCGATCCCATTCCCGACAGCTATACCTTTGAGGTCTCTTCCGCAGGCGCCGAGCGGGCGCTCAAGCGTCCCGGCGACTTCGATCGATTCATGGGCAGCGATGTGGAGGTCAAGCTCTACAGCCCTCTGAACGGCAGCAAGACCTATGTGGGTGTGCTCAAGGCTTATGAAGACGGTGCCGTGACCATCGATCAGAACGACAAGGAACTGAAATTCGAAAAATCTGCTGTCGCGCAGGTACGCCTGCACGTCACCTTTTAAGAAAATCGAGGGATAGAAATGAAGGCAAATACAGAGTTTTTCAAGGCGATCATCGACATTGAGCGTGAGAAGGGCATTCCCCGCGACTATATGTACGGCAAGATCCGTCAGGCGCTGATCGCCGCTTATAAGAAGGATACTCCCGACTGCGGCGACAACCTCGACGTGATCCTGGACGAGGACGCCGGCAAGATCGAGCTTGTGGTCATCAAGACCGTAGTGGAGCGTGCCCGGGATCCCTATGTGGAGATCAGCCTGGACGCTGCCAAGAAGATCAGCCGCAAGGCGAAGCTGGGAGACGAGATCAACGTCCCCGTGGAGACCCGCGACTTTGGCCGCATCGCCGCCCAGAGCGCCAAGCAGGTCATCATCCAGGGCATCCGCGAGGCGGAGCGCGGCATGATTTATGACGAGTTCACCTCCAAGGAGCACGAGATCCTCACCGGCGTGGTCAGCAAGATCGACGACCGCACCGGCAACATCTATATCAAGGTCAGCTCCAATTCCGACTACACCGACGCCATGCTTGCGCCGGGCGAGTGCATCCGGGGCGAGACCATCAACGAGGGCGACCACATCAAGGTCTATGTCATCGAGGTGCGCAAATCCACCCGCGGTCCCCAGGTGCTCATCAGCCGCACCCATCCGGGTCTGGTCAAGCGCCTGTTCGAGCTGGAGGTTCCGGAGATCTTCGACGGCACCGTGGAGATCAAGTCCATCGCCCGCGAAGCCGGCAGCCGCACCAAGGTCGCCGTCTGGGCAGAGGATCCGCAGATGGATCCCATCGGCGCCTGCGTGGGCCCCAAGGGCGGCCGCGTTGCCAGCATCGTGGAAGAGCTGGACGGCGAGAAGATCGACATCGTGAAGTTCAGCGAGGTACCCGAGGAGTTCGTGGCTGCCGCTCTGGCGCCCTCCGAGGTCATCAGCGTCACCTTCCAGGAGGACGGCCGCAGCTGTCAGGTGGTCGTGCCGGACTCTCAGCTGAGCCTGGCCATCGGCAAGGAGGGGCAGAACGCCCGTCTGGCCGCGAAGCTCACGGGCTATAAGATCGACATCAAGCCCGAAAGCGCGGTATAAGCGATTAAGGAGGCATTCATTTGCCAAAGAAGATCCCTATGCGGCAGTGTCTCGGCTGCCGGGAAATGAAACCGAAAATGGACCTGATCCGCGTGGTGCGGTCTCCAGACGGAGCCGAGATCGCGCTGGATTTCAAAGGCAAAGCGCCGGGGCGCGGCGCGTATCTCTGCAATGATCCGGATTGTCTGAAAAAGGCCATCCGCTCCAGAGCACTGGAACGCGCATTCTCCGCCCCCATCCCGCAGGAGATCTACGATCGGCTGCAGGAGGAGATGATTTCTGGTGACGGATAAAGCATCCAACTATCTGGGGATCATGCGCAAGGCCGGCGCCCTCGCCATCGGTGAGGTGGAGTCCGGCGCCGCGGTCAAAAGCGGGAAGGCCGTGCTGCTTTGTCTGGCAAAGGATGCTTCGGACAACGCACAGCACCGCGCAGAGGGATTTATATATCAGAGAAACACGCCGCTGATCCGTCTTCCTTATGAAAAGGAGACGATCGCGCATCTCGTGGGAAAGCGTGGCTGTTCCATGATCGGCCTGCTGGACCTGGGATTCGCCTCGGCGTTTGTGTCGGCGCTGGCAGATACCGACGCCGAACAGTATGCCGCCGTCGCCCAGCGGCTCAAAGAACAAACCGATCGGGCGAAGGCGCGGCAGAGCAGCGCGAGAAATGGCAAGAGGAGGAATAACGTATGAGCGGAATGGTTAAGTACAGAGTCCATGAGGTGGGCAAGGATTTCGGAAAGAGCTCCAAGGAGATCACCCAGATCCTCACCGATTACTGCACCACCCCGAAGAACCATATGCAGGTTCTGGAGGACGAGGAGCTAAGCGTTATTTTCGAATATTTGACGCAGCACAACCAGATCGAGAGTCTGGAGGAGGTCTTCAAGGACGTCTATAAGCCGGAGGTCAAAGAGTCCCCGGCGGACGCGCCCAAGAAAGAGGAAAAGGCTGCGACTGGATCCGGCGAGGCGGCTCAGCCCACTCCGAAAAAGGAGAAGGAGCAGAAACCCCATGTGCCGCGCCAGGTGGCGGAGAAGCGTGTGGTCGACACCCGCGGCGCCACCACCAACCTCTCCAAGTACGACCAGCATCTGGACGATCTGGCCGACGATCAGAGAGCCAAGAATCTGCAGAAGAAGTCCGGCGGCAGCGGCAAGCAGAAGATCCAGAACCGCGACCGTCAGCGCCGGCAGAACGCCCAGCAGGCCTCCAGCTCCAAGCGGAAGCAGGAGGAGCGGGAGAAGATGCAGCGTCTCCAGCTGGAGATCGCCCGCAAGCAGCAGCTGAAGGTGCAGATCCCCGACGAGATCGCCGTGGGCGAGCTGGCCAGCCGCATGAAGAAGACCGGCGCCGAAGTGGTGCGCCGTCTGATCAAGATGGGCGTCATGGCGTCCCTGTCCGACGTCATCGACTACGACACCGCCGCGCTGGTGGCCATGGAGCTGGGCTGCAAGGTCGAGCGCGAGGTCATCGTTACGGTGGAGGAGCGCCTCATCGACGATCACGAGGATAAGGAAGAGGATCTGGAGCTGCGCGCCCCCGTCGTTGTGGTCATGGGCCACGTCGACCACGGCAAGACCAGCCTTCTGGACTATATCAGAAACACCCACGTCGCCTCCGGTGAGGCCGGCGGCATCACCCAGCACATCGGCGCCTATACCGTCGAGATCAACGGCAGCCCCATCACCTTCCTCGACACCCCGGG
>CADCQK010000129.1 GCA_902803575.1 Oscillospiraceae bacterium | reverse complement strand
CTTCATCAGATTGATACGGGTCAGGAACTCGTTGGCGGAGAACACGCCGCAGTAGTTCAGGCCGGGGATCTTCTGGAACACAGGCAGGCCGGCGCCGGAGCCGATGAACACGGCCTCGTAGCCGCCCACGTCGGGATCGTTGGAGAGCAGCTCGTCGATCAGCAGCGCCTTGCCGACGGTGGCGTCGCAGCGGATCTCAACGCCCAGAGCGGAGAGCTTGTCGATCTCCTTCTGCACCAGAGCCTTGGGCAGACGGAACTCGGGGATGCCGTAGGCCAGAACGCCGCCGGCCTTGTGCAGATGCTCAAAGACCGTGACGGCATAGCCCATCTTCGCCAGATCGCTGGCGCAGGCCAGACCGGAGGGGCCGGAGCCGACCACGGCGACCTTGTGGCCGTTGGGCTCGGCGGCGGTGGGCATCTCGTCGTCGTTCTGCATGACCCAGTCGGCCACGAAGCGCTCCAGACGGCCGATGCCGACAGGCTCGCCCTTGATGCCGCGGACGCACTTGCTTTCGCACTGGTTCTCCTGGGGGCAGACACGGCCGCAGATGGCGGGCAGAGAGCTGTCCTCCAGAATCTTGTGATAGGCTCCCTTGAAATCCTGCTTGGTGATCAGGTTGATGAACTGGGGGATCTTGACATTGACAGGACATCCGGTCATGCAGGCCGGGCGGCGGCACTGCAGGCAGCGGTTGGCCTCGTCCAGAGCCAGCTCGACGGTGTAGCCCAGGGCCACCTCGTCAAAGTTTTTATTGCGGACATTCGGTTCCTGCTCGGGAATCGGATTTTTGGTGGGAGAAAGATTGGTAGCCATTTACTTGCCCTCCTTTGCGCGCGCTGCTTCCTCACGGTCGGCCAGCTCCTGCAGGGTGCAGTTGTGGCGGCGCTGGAAGACTCTCTGTTCCTGCTTCTCATAGATCTTGGAGCGGGCGATCGCCTCGTCGAAGTCTACGAGATGGCCGTCGAATTCGGGGCCGTCCACGCAGGTGAACTTCATCTGGCCGTCCACGGTCAGGCGGCAGCCGCCGCACATGCCGGAACCGTCGATCATGATGCAGTTCATGTCCACCATGGTGTGTACGCCGTACTCCTTGGTGATCTGACATACGAACTTCATCATGGGCAGGGGGCCGATGCAGATGCAGGTGTCATACTGCTCACCCTCGGCCTTGGCCTTCTCCAGCAGCTCTTTGAGCTTGACGGTGGTGAAGCCCTTCTCGCCGTAGGAGCCGTCGTCGGTCATCATGTAGAGATTCCGGCAGCATGCGCGCATCTCGTCCTCCAGAACGACGATGCCCTTGGTGCGGAAGCCCGCGACGATGTCGACGGTGCAGCCCTTGTCAAAGGCGCCCTTGGCCTGGGGCCACGCGATGGCGCAGCCGGAGCCGCCGCCGACCACGATGACCTTGTGCATGTTTTCAAACTCAGCAGGGTTGCCCAGGGGGCCAACCACGTCGGCCACATAGTCGCCCTCCTGCTTGCTGGCCAGCAGCGCTGTGGTGCTGCCGACGCGCTGCATGATGACGGTGACGTCACCGGCCTCACGATCGAAATAGGAGATCGTGATGGGCATGCGCTCGCCGAACTCGTCCACACGGAACATGAGGAACTGACCCGGCTGCGCCCGGCGGGCAACCAGCGGTGCGTGGAAGGTCACGCGGAACATGTTATCGGATAATTGCTCTTTTTTTACGATTTTAAACGGCATAAATATCACCTCAATTATGCATTATAGCCGAAAGGGAAAAAATCCACAAGCCAAATCAGAACTAATTATCATTTTAACAAGAGAAATCAACACTTTTTGTGCAGTTTGTGAAGGTTGTGTTCCACCCTTTGCGCAGAAACCACGCCGCAGGCAATTCCCGCGGCGTGGTACTCTATTAAAATAATGATTACTCCTGGATCAGCAGCTCGGCGATCTGCACGGCGTTGGTGGCAGCGCCCTTGCGGACCTGGTCGCCGCAGCACCAGAGGGTCAGGCCGTTGGGGTTCGTGAGATCCTTGCGGATACGGCCCACGAAGACCAGATCCTGGTTCTGGGTATCCAGCGGCATGGGGTACTGCAGGGCGTCCAGATCGTCCACCAGCTTGACGCCGGGGGCGGCGGCGATGGCCTCGCGGGCCTCCTGGACGGAGATCGGACGGTCAAAGATCATCTGCACGCTGATGGAGTGGCTGCGGACCACGGGCACGCGGACGCAGGTGCAGGAGACGTTCATCTCCGGCAGGTGCATGATCTTGCGGCCCTCGTTCTGGAGCTTCATCTCCTCGGAGGTGTAGCGCTCGCACTCCTCGCCGCCGATCTGGGGGATGACGTTGTAGGCGATCTGGTAGGCAAAGACCTTGGGCTGGTAGCTCTCACCCTTCTGCAGGGCCTCGACCTCATTGCGCAGCTCCACCGGGCCTGCGGCGCCGGCGCCGGAGACGGCCTGATAGGTGCTGACGACCATGCTCTTGATGTCGCTGAGCTTGCGCAGGGCGTTGACAGCGGTCACGGTGATGACCGTGGAGCAGTTGGGGTTGGAGATGACGCCGTGGTGCTTCTTCACGTCCTCGGGGTTCACTTCCGGAACCACCAAGGGGGTGTTGGGATCCAGACGGAAGGCGGAGGAATTGTCCACGAACACGGCGCCGGACTTCACGATGGCGTCCTTAAAGCGCTCGGCGATGTCGTTCTCGGCGGCGCCCAGAACGATGTCCAGACCCTCGAAAGCGTCGTCCTTGGCCTCTTCCACGACGATGTCCTTGCCCTGGAAGGAGACGACCTTACCCGCGCTGCGGGCGCTGGCGAAGAGGTGCAGCTCGCTGATGGGGAAATTCCGCTCGGCGAGGATCTTCTGCATTTCCTGACCGACTGCGCCGCTGGCGCCGAGAATACCGACTTTGTAAGACTTCATTTT
>CADCQK010000128.1 GCA_902803575.1 Oscillospiraceae bacterium | reverse complement strand
CTGTTCTTCTCGCTGCTTAATTAGCGAGCGTTCCCTCCGGGAGGCCCACGGCCCGGAAGCGGAGCGTCGATGAGTGGGGAACGTGCGTGCGGTAAGCTTTGCCCGCACCACGCATCATGAAGCTACCGGACTTGCAGGCTTGCGTGTTGGCCTGTAATGAAGGGAACAGACCGGTTCGGCCGGTCACAACAACCCGCTGCGCCCGGAGAAGTTCCTGTTAAAGCGCTTTCGGACGCGGGTTCAACTCCCGCCATCTCCACCATTTTCGAAAATCCTGCAGTCTCAACGGCTGCAGGGTTTTTGTATTTCTTCAACTCTAATAGAGTATTTGCCAAACAATTAGTTATGCTGTATAATTCTTATATAATATTATCCGCCAATTCTGCCTTTTAAATCAGTTATCAATCAAAACTATTCTCAGGCATTTAATTGAAGAAAGAATAATTGTAGTAAGAAGTAAAGAGAGGAGTACTTACATTGGACATTTTATTCTTCATTGTTGCAGTTGTTTTTCTCATTCTTTGGCTAGTAGAGAAGAAAAAACGTAAGAAAGCCAATGAATCTGTAACATTAGCACAATCGCAAGCACAGGATGCCCAGAAAAAGCTAGATGATCTTGGCTACACAGAATATACACAGGTGCAGGAAGCTGTTAAAAAAGGGCAGTCCACAATCATGGAGGACAATACAACAATTGACAGGCTTCAGCAAAGAATTGCTGAGCTGACTGCTACCGAGGAGCGCTTGACTAAGCAGAATACTACTGTTTCTAATAAGCTTGCACGTAAGCGCGAATTGTATAAAAGCATTGAATACTCCATTGATAATTATTTAAGCACGGATATTAGGCTAGACCAATGCAGGTTATCAAATTCAGATTCTCAAGATTTTGATGAGTTGTCCCCTTCGGTCATACTAAAGCTTCACGCCATGGATGTGAAGTCGTTGCGGAAAGCATTCCGCGATAATGACAAGCAAATTGAGTCGCTGATGGAGGCTTACTCAAAACGTTATACAACCAAGGCAAACCAAACCATCTACAAATTAATGGTAATTGCGCTCCGCGCTGAGCTCCAAAACATTCTCTATAATCTCAAATACGAAAAGCTTGAAAACGCAATTGAACAAGTAAAAAGTATGACGGCAAAGTACCTTGTTATTGCATCCGAAGGCAATCAAAGTATCGCTGGAACACTAACAAAGTTCATTGGAGAAATTGAGTATCTTTTTATTAATGCCGTTAAGATTGAATACAATTACTATGTAAAGCGCGAGCAAGCCAAACAGGAGCAAGCAGCAATTCGTGAACAGATGCGTCAAGAAGCTGCAGAGAGAAAAGCCCTTGAAGCCGAACGGAAAAAAATCGAAGCCGAAGAATCTAAGTACGAGGCTGAAATGGAGAGAGTTCGTCAACAACTGTCCAGTGCCTCAACCGAGGAAGCAGATGCACTCAACAAGCGAATTCTGGAACTTGAAGGTTTGCTTTCTGATGTTCTTGTTAAAAAAGAGGACATTGTTAAACTTCAAAACGGCAAAGCCGGAACAGTATATGTTATTAGTAATCTCGGATCGTTTGGTGACAATGTGTTTAAGGTCGGCATGACCCGGCGAATGAACCCGCAGGATAGAATCGATGAATTAGGTGACGCTAGTGTACCGTTCCGTTTTGACGTTCATAGTTTCATCTTCTCGGAAGATGCTGTTGACCTTGAAAAAAGGTTGCATGACATCCTGAATGCAAAGCGTGTTAACAAGGTTAATCTCCGGAAAGAATTCTTCTACTCATCTATTGACGAATTAGAAACTCTTGTGAACGAAATTGATCCTACAGCTGAATTCACCAGAACGATGCTCGCGGAAGAATTCCGGCAGTCTCTTTCGACTGACGAAGTTTATTCCTCTAATTTTGAAAGCAATGAGCTTGAAGACGATGACGAATAATCTTGGTTGACTTATTTTTCAATCTCCACCATTTTCGGAAATCCTGCAGTCTCAACGGCTGCAGGATTTTTCATTGGTTCTCCTTGCCCGGAAAATGCGAATGTGGTACAATAATTGCATCTTCTGTCGAAAGGAGGCAGCCGCTGCATGGAGTCGACGATGATCCGGGACATGACGAAAGGCCCGGTGGTATCACAGCTGTTCCGGTTTGCGATGCCGCTGTTTTTCTCCAACGCCCTGCAGGCTGTGTACAACCTGGTGGACATGGTCATCGTGGGCAACTACATCGGCGCGGCCGGCATGTCCGCGGTGTCCATCGGCGGCGACATTCTGCACCTGCTGACCTTCGTGGCCATGGGCTTTTCCTCCGCCGGACAGGTCATCATCGCGCGCAGCGTCGGCATCCGCGACTATGGGCGCATCCGCAAGACCATCGGCACGATGTTCACGTTCCTGATGAGCGTCGCCCTGGTGATCGCGGGGGTGTGCTTCCTGCTGCGGCACGACATCCTGCGCTGGCTGAACACGCCCGCCGCCTCACGGGAGTTCGCCATGGACTACATGGTGACGTGCATCTGCGGGCTGCTGTTCATCTATGGCTACAACATCGTCAGCGCGATTCTGCGCGGCATGGGTGACAGCCGCAGACCCTTCATCTTCATCGCGATCGCCGCGGTACTGAATACGGTGCTGGACATCTGGTTCGTGAAATACCTCGGACTGAAGGTCTTCGGCGCGGCCCTCGCCACGGTGATCGGCCAGGGCGTGAGCTTTATCATCGCCATCATCTTTCTCTACCGGCGAAAGGAGAGCTTCGGCTTCGACTTTCAGCTTCAGAGCTTCCGCATCGACGCTGACGCCTTCCGGCAGCTGCTGGCCCTCGGCATCCCGATGGCGATCCAGAGCGCAGCCATCAGCTTTTCCAAGATCATTCTGATGGCGTGGATCAACCTCTTCGACGTGACCTACTCTGCCCTCGCGGGCATCTTCAACAAGGTCAACATCGTCTCGGGCGTGATCTCCATGTCCTTCACCACGGCAGGCAGCACCATGGCGGGGCAGAATCTCGCAGCGGGTGAGCACCGGCGCGTCAACCAGATCCTCGCAACCGTGCTGGCGGTGGGTCTGGGGCTCGCGGCGGCGTTCACGCTGGTGATGGTACTCTGGCCCAGCGCCGTGTACCGCGCGTTCACGCCGGACCCGGATGTGCTGGCGGCGGCGGGGGTGCTGACGCTGCCGATCATCCTGAACTTCTACGGTTCTGCCACCCGCAGCGCCGCCTTCTCGCTCATCAATGGATCGGGGAGACCAAAGCTGAATCTCGCCATCGCGCTGATCGACGGCGTGATCGCCCGCATCGGTCTTGCCGCGCTGCTGGGCTTCGGGATGCATTTGGACTGTCTCGGCTTCTGGCTGGGCGACGCACTCGCCGGATTCATGCCGCTGATGATCGGCGGGGTATTCTATCTCTCCGGGAGATGGAAAGAATCTGCAGATGCATAACATGGGTCTGCTATCGTCACCGAAAAACGGTGAAGCTTCCACAGGTTTGAAAGGGGTCGGAGAACGATGTGGCCGGAAGGTCTTGTGAATCTGATACTGCTGTTTTTTGCCTATGCCTTTCTCGGCTGGTGCATCGAAGTTACGCTGAAATACTTCCAGTTTCACCGCTTTATCAACCGCGGCTTTCTGACCGGCCCGTGGCTGCCGATCTACGGCTCGGGCGCGGTGCTGATCACCGTCGCAATCAAAGGCCTGGCCCCGCTGGAGTCCTCGATCGGCACGACCTTTGCGGTGTCGTTTCTGCTGTGCGGCTTTCTGGAGTATATGACCAGCTATGTTCTGGAAAAGCGCTTCCACGCCCGCTGGTGGGACTACAGCCAGAAGCCCATGAATCTCCACGGCAGGGTCTGGATCGGAAACCTGATCCTGTTTGGACTGGGCGGCGTGGTGATCGTGGATCTGGTCAATCCCCTGCTGCTGTTGCTGTCCCGGCATATGAGTCTGACGGTGCGGGAGATCCTGGCGCTGTGCCTGTCGGCTGTTTTCCTCGCGGACTATGTGATCTCCCATTTTGTGCTGAAGCTGGTCAAACGCGGCGTCGAAAGCAGCGAGGCCGACAACACCGAGGCCATCAGCAAAGAGGTCCGGCTGCTGCTCAGCAATCGCTCTGTCTTCTACCGCCGCTTTGCAGAGGCCTATCCGGAGGTCATCTATAAGACCGAGCGCATTGCCGCGCGTATGGAGGCGATCCGCGTAGAGACGGAACGGCTGCGGAAGGAAGCGGAGGTGCGCGTTGCCCAGATGCGGCAGGATGTGGCGGAAAACCTGGAGCCCACCATTAGCGTAAAAAACGCCATCATCGAAAAGCAGGGGGCGCTGATCGAGCTGCTCTATCAGGAGGAGGCCGCCACACCGGAGATGAAGGCGCTGATGGCCGAGCTGGATGCCAAAAAAGCCGTTCTGCAGAAACGGCGCAGCCGCTTCCAGATCAAGTGAGCACAGACAGCGGAGCGATCGCCTATAAAAAAAGCCGAAAACACCTGAGCCGGTTTTCCGTCTCCAGGAGATTCAAAGAGTCAGACTGCATGCAGCCTGACTCTTTTTTTCACGATTGATTCTATGAAATCCGGGTATCAAAAACCGGAAACCTCGCCGCGCGAATTGCCCATTGCATTACCGCCGGGAACATGTTATATTTTTGGCAGGTAATACGGTTCAAATGCGTTGAAAATGGATCGGAGGACAAGCCATGAAAGGTATGGAAACGGCAAAAACGCGGATTCGCCGCGCAGTGTTTACGGAGATCGCCCGTCTGGCCTATGAGGGCGGGGACTACGCCAAAAGTCTGCGGGAGCTGCCCTATAAGCTGGTGCCCGGCGAGGTGGGCGAAAACCGCGACAGCATTTTCACCGAGCGCGCCGTCATCGCGGAGCAGGTGCGTCTCGCCATGGGTCTTCCCTATCAGCGTATCACCGAATACGCCCCGGTGGAGGAGGGCATCGAGCTGGCCCTGAACCCCGAGAGCTACTACGAGCCGCCGCTGATGAACGTGATCAAGTTCGCCTGCAACAAATGTCCCGACAACGTGGTCCGCGTGACAGACATGTGTCAGGGCTGTCTGGAGCACCCCTGCATGGAGGTCTGCCCCAAGGGCGCCATCAGCCGGGTCCGCGGGCAGGCGCTGATCGATCAGAACAAGTGCATCAAGTGCGGCCGCTGCATGCAGGAGTGCAAGTTCCACGCCATTGTGCGGCTGGAGCGCCCCTGCCGGAAGGCCTGCGGCATCGACTGCATGAAGTCCGACGAGCTGGGCCGGGCGGACATCGACTATGAGAAGTGCACCTCCTGCGGCCAGTGTCTGGTGGCCTGCCCCTTCGGCGCCATCGCGGACAAGAGCCAGATCTTCCAGACCATCCAGTCCATCAAGCAGGGCAACGAGGTCTACGCTGCCCTGGCCCCCGCCTTTGTGGGGCAGTTCGGCCCCAAGGGCGTGCCGGAGAAAATGCGCTCCGCCTTCAAGGCCCTGGGCTTCACGGATGTCTATGAGGTGGCCATCGGCGCGGATCTGTGCGTGATCGAGGAGGCCGCGGACTTTCTGGAAGAGGTGCCGGAAAAGCACAAATTCATGGTCACCAGCTGCTGCCCTGCCTGGAGTACCATGGTGAAGAAGATGTTCCCCCAGTTCACGGAAAACATCTCCGTGGCCATGACGCCCATGGTGCTCACCGCCCGGATGATCAAAAGACGGCACCCGAACTGCAAGGTGGTCTTCGTGGGCCCCTGCGACGCCAAGAAGCTGGAGGCCCGCCGCCGCACCATCCGCAGCGATGTGGATTTCGTCCTCACCTTTGAGGAGACCATGGGCATGTTCGAGGCCAAGGGCATCGATGACGTGTTCTCCGGTGAGGATGCACCTCTGAACGACGTGGCCAGAGACGGCAGAAACTTCGCCTTCGCCGGCGGCGTGGCCCAGGCTGTGGTGAACGCCATCCACCAGATCAATCCCAGCCGTGAGGTCAAGGTGGCCAATGCCGCCGGTCTCGCAGACTGCCGGAAGCTGCTGATGATGGCAAAGGCCGGAAAGTACGACGGCTATCTGCTGGAGGGCATGGCCTGCCCCGGCGGCTGCGTCAACGGCGCCGGAACCCTCCGACAGCCGGAGAAGAGCACCAAAGCCGTGCAGGATTTCGCAAATACCGCCGGCTTCACCTGCGCCAACGACACCCCGTATCTGGAGTACCTGCCCCTCATCGAGGAAAAAGGCAAGATCCGCAAATGACAACCATAAAAACAGCACCCTCTGCCGCGGCAGAGGGTGCTTTGTTTCCAAGGGGATCGTTTATTTTTTCTTTCGAAGGCCGATCACAGCGGCCACGATGCCGACGAGGCCCACTGCCGCCACCGCGACCCAGATCATGCTTCTGGTGTCGCCGGTGCGGGGATTGCCGCTCAGGGTCGTGATACGGCTTCCGGTGTTCCCGGTCGTCGTGGCGGAGCTGCCCAGGGAGGCCCCGTTGGGCTGGACCTTCAGGGTCGCCGTCGCCTGCCCATTGTCGAAGAGCACCTCGACGGTGTGGTTCCCGACGCTGAGCCGCTGGAGCACGCCGGCCTTGAGCGACACAACGGTACTGCCCTTGGCAACGGTGTAGTCCCTGTCCTTTTCCAGCAGGTTGCCGTCCAGCTTTACGCCGACAAAGTGTTCAAAGCTGGCGTCATCCTTCTCGCTGCTCTTCACGGTGAGGGTCAGATCCGTCTTGCTGGCCTTGTTCCAGCTGATCTCCCCCTCCGGGGTGATGGTATAGGTGATCTGTTTTTCGGAGACGGTGACGGTCACCACGGTCTCCAGCGAGATGATCTCTCCTTCGGCGTCCAGGGTCTCAGCCTTGATATGCACCTTCGTCTTGCCGGGAGCGACCGCGGTCAGGGCGCCCAGCTCATCCACGGTGACGATCTTGGGATCCTCCGATTCATAGACGCAGTCCCGGAGCTTGGCGGGATCCGGCGTGGTGGAGATGGTGCAGGGACGCTGATCCCCAACGGTCATCTCAATGCTCTCCTGCTCCGGCCGGATCGCCTGAGCATAGGCCGGGTCGCCCTCCACGATGGTCAGAGTAAAGGTCCTTGTAGCGCCGTGCTTCAGCGTAGCAGTCAGGGTGACCTGACCGGGGCCGACATAGCTGACGCGCCCCATCTCGTCCACCGTGGCGAAATTCGGATCTGAGGAGCTCCAGGTTACGACCTGGTTGTCCGCGTCGGTGGGAAGCACCTCATACCGGATCTGGTAGGCCGCCGGGAAGAAACTGTTGAAGTGGATCACATCGCTGTTTTTGACGAACGCGATGTCCTTGCCGTGGGTAATCTCGCTGTCATTCACAAACTTCGCGGTAAACACCCGATTCTCGGTGATCTTGGTCTCAGAGTGGATCTCGCTGCCCTGCTCGTCCAGCCAGGCCACAAAGGTGCGGTCCGCCGGTTCGGGGTGGGTCTCGCTGCCGTCGACCGGCTCGCTCTCCGGCCGGAAGTCCGTCCGCCAGACCTCACCGTCCACCATGTAGGTCACCTTGTGGACCATGGTGTCCAGCTCGTCAAAGTGGGCGTCCACCCAGGTGATCCGGTCGCGGATCCAGGTCTTCAGCGCCTCGACCTGCGCGTGGTAGTCATAGCTGTCCCCATCCGGGTGTGTCAGCAGGTAATCCTGCAGGGCGGAGGCTTTCGTCTCCTCGTAATACTGATCGATGATGCCGCCGTCGGCGATCAGCCGCTCCATTGCATCGCGCATCACCGGCCACTGCTTGTGCAGTTCCTGGACGAAGCCGCCCTCGCCCCGGTCATAGAACATGGCCTTGCACCAGAGGTGGCCGACCTCAAAGCCCTGGGTATAGGGGCTGTAATTCCACGCGTAGTCGAAGTCCCACAGCGGGCCCCAGTAGAGCTTGCTGACGCCGGATTCCGGGTCGCGGTCCTTGTAGAGATAGGTGCTGCCGGTGGCGTAGCCGTCGGAATTTCTGCTGATCTCGTTCACAAGCCAGTATTTCGCCGCGTTCTCCACGTCCATCAGCTCCCGATAGGCCGTGCCCTGCTCAAACAGCACGTCTTCGAAATGCTGGATATAGTCCTGGATGTATTTCTGCTGGGCGTTGTTCTTGTAGGCGTCGCCCAGCTCCGCACCAACGAAAGCCTCCTCGGCGTCATCCTCCGAGGCCCCCAGCAGCAGGCTGTCACCGCCCTCGGTGTCGAAGGAAGGGGTGTGGGTCGCCCAGTTGGCGCCTCTGGTGGTAAAGAAGATGTCGGGAGAACCTCTGCGCACCTGCACGCCGTTCTGGATCATGTAGCCGCCGGTGATGACGGCGGGATCGGTGTCAGTCTCAGAAAGCTCCGCGATGTTCAGGCGGTTCTCGTCCACCCGGACGTTCTCGCTGAAATAGTAGCTGCCGAGGTACTGCTTTCCGAAGTTCTCGCCCACCATGACCACGTCCACCGGCACGCCGCGGGGGGTGAATTCAAAGCCCATCTCATCGCCCAGCCAGGCGGTGATCCGATCCTTCAGCAGCGTGCTGTCCTTGGCGTTGGCGACGAGCACCCAGTGCTTGTTTTTGCCGAGGCCAAACAGATCCGCCTTCTTGTCCAGCTTGATCTTGAAGGGCTTTTTCGACTCCTGCCATGTGGAGTTGCCCCTGCCGCGGATGCTCATGTCCAGATCCGAGAAATCCACGCAGGCCAGATCCGGAAAATCGGAATAGTGGAAGCCGTCCGGCACGTCGATGGTGAGCTTGCCGTAGCAGTAGGTGCTGTGGTCGGGGCTCGCCATCATGTCCTCAATGGTGCCCCGGGACTCATCGATATACAGATACACCACGGGGATGCCGTTGTCCACCGCAGGCATATCATCCGACGCCGCGGAGGCGCTGCCTGCGAGGCAGATCGACACGATCAGAACAACGCAGAGAAACAGCAGCGCGATGACTCCGTTTCTGCTGAAAAACTTCTTCATAGCTCCACCAGCCTTTCCAGACTTTGTTACTTTCAAGCATACCAGATTTCCCCTGAGCAGTCAACATAATATCGTTATTTTTCAGCCCGATCCTCCCCATGATATACCAAAAATCCCCCGGAGCAGCCGCTCCGGGGGATCTGCGTTATTGGAAAGGATCACGCACCGACGTAGCGGGCGAGGAAGGTGACGGCCTGGGCGCGGGTGCAGGGCTCCAGAGGAGCGAAGAGCACAGAGCTGATGCCCTTGGTGATGCCGTTCTCCACAGCCCAGGAGACGGGCGCGCCGAAGTAGGCGCCGACGCCCACATCCCGGAAGCCGGCGAAGCTCTCGGCGTCCGCAGCGTCGGGGTTGGTGGCCTGATCGTAGCGGTACAGGAAGGTCACAATCTGGGCGCGGGTGCAGACGTCATAGGGAGAGAAGGTGAAGGCAGTGGTGCCCTTGGTGATGCCCATCTCCACGGCCCACGCCACGGCCTCGGCGAAGAAGTCGCCCTCGCGCACATCGATGAAGCTGGCGGAGGACTCTACCTTCGGCTCACCGGCCAGACGCCACAGATAGGTAAGCATCTCGCCGCGGTTGACGACCTTGTTGGGGCTGAAGGTGCCCTCGCCGGTGCCGTTGGCGATGCGGGTGTTGGCAGCCCACTGGATGGCCTTCTGGAACTCGGGGCTCTGGAAGCCGATGTCCTTGAACTCGGTGATGGGACGGACCTTCGCCAGAACGCGGGCGGTCATGTCGTCATAACCGGCGTCGGTGGGATGGACAGAGCTGTCGGTGGCCACGTCCACCACGTCCACATAGGTGCAGCCATACTGCGCGGAAATGCGGGCGATGGCGCTGTTAAAGGGGAGCAGAACGTTGTCAGCGAGCTTGCCGAAGGTGATCACATCGCCGCCGATGAGGTTCACGGCATGGACAGGATTGAACACGCCGATGGTGATGATCTGCGCAGTCGGGTTGAGCGCACGCAGCTCCTTGAGGATCAGCGCGTAGTTCTGCTTGGCGGCCTGCATGCTCTCCAGGCACTTGGGGAGCATGATCTCCAGGAAGCCGGAAGCTTCAGGGCTCAGCAGGGTGCCGAAGATGCCCATTTCGTTGGTGGTGTCGGTGTTGGAATCATACAGGCTGGGCAGCAGCTTGCCGATGATTCCGGTAATGCCCTTGTTGGAAAAATCCTCACCGTCTTCCACTCTGGCGGCATACTCCACCGTGGCATAGGTGGCGGGGCTGGTGAAAATGTCGTTGGAGCCCACATTCAGGGTGATAAGATCGGCCTCGCGGATGTCCTGACGGATCTGCTCCCGGTAGGCGTCATAGCCGTTGGTCTTGAAGACATAGGGATAGGTCTCGTCACCGGTGTAGTCTACGACGTCGGCCTTGATCTCGTTGAGGATGTCCTTGGTGCGCATGCCGGTGTGGGACCAGCTGACGGCGCCGCCGCCGTGCAGATCCAGACCCAGGCCTGCGGCGACGCGGCCCACATAACCGTAGTCGGTGGAACCGAGGATCTCGACATAGGTCGGGTTGCCGTCCGCATCCAGAACCGGGTTGCCGTCCGCGTCAAAGACCTGCTTATAGAGCGGGCGGACATCATTGTTCATGCCGCTGGCGACGCTGTCACCAAAGGCAACGTACTTGTTGATGTTGTAGACATCCTTACCATAAGCCAGACCGGGGATGCAGGCGAAGCTGAATACCATCACCAGCGTCAGCAGGACGGCCAGGCTCTTGCGAAGATTCTTCATGGAAGTGACCTCCTTGCATTCTGTTTCTGCGCATAAAACGCTCTTTCTGATTTGACAGATTATCATGGAAACGGAGGTACAATAATACAAGCGAGAATTAATATATTATTTCTTTCCGCCTTCCTGTTCACAGATTATTGATTCTGTAACATCCCCTGTTTTTTCGGTAAAAAAACAGACCGGGCAGCGTGTACCCGATCTGTTTTCTGTCTGATTTTCATTGGGCGGATCCGGAGACCAGCGCATAGCCGCCGAGCCCGTAGGAGGCCGCCTCCAGCGCAGCGGCGAAGGATTTTTCCTCCACCGGCTCCTTGGTGCGGACGTCCGCCTCGTTCTTGCCGAGATTCACGATGCTCCAGACCCCAGGCATATTGTTGAGGGCATTTTCCACGTTGGCGGCGCAGTGGCTGCAGGTCATACCCTCCACCTGGAGCTTGTAGCGGTAGGGATAGTGGGAGATGTCCGTGTCCTCCACCTTTTTCACCGTGACCGCCTCGGCAGAGCCGCAGCAGCTGCTTTTGGCCTTGCCGCGGAATTTCTGGACCGTCTGCCAGATGGCATAGACGATCAAAAGCGCGCCGACCGCAATGATTACTTTATCCATAGCGTTTCCTTTCCGAACCGGCCAAAAGAGGCGGTTGCCCGCCTCTTTTGTAGGTGATTTACTTGCCGCAGCTGTGGGCGGGCTTCGTATGGACGGCGTGCTTCTCGCAGGAGCCTGCGTAGGGGCAGCCGACGCACTTGACGCCGCGCTTTTTCTCGCGGTAGATGTAGCGTCCCGCAAGGAAGAGCACCGCCGCAAGGACGACAAACGCAATGATGGTAGCCAGATTCACGGAAGTTCCTCCTTTCCGGGTTTTTCAGGTCTTGCTCAGGCTTTGGCGCCCTGGGCGGCAGCCTGGTGCAGACGATACTGCTCGTCGAAGTGGGCTCTGGTCTTCTTGCCCACCAGGATCACGATGGCGACCATGCACAGCACGGCGATGAGGCCGGGGATGAAGGCCTGGCCGAGGTGGCCCTCGGTGAAGAGGGTGCCAAACTGGTAGATCAGGAAGGCCACGGTGTAGCCGGTGCCCAGCTGGAGGCCGATGGCGCCCCAGAGCCAGCCCTTGCTCTTCATCTCGGAGTTCATGGCGCCGATGGCAGCGAAGCAGGGCGGAGTGTACAGGTTGAAGAAGAGGTAAGCCAGAGCGGTGACGGAGGTGAGACCCATGGCCATGGCGACATGGTTGGCGCCGCCGGTGAGGGCCAGCTCATCCACGTCAATGAAGGAGGTCAGGCCGTAGACGACAGCCAGAGTGCCGACCACGTTCTCCTTGGCGATGAAGCCGGTGATGGCCGCAGCCGCCAGCTGCCACACGCCGAAGCCCAGGGGGATCAGCAGGAAGGCAAAGGGCGTTGCGATGGAAGCCAGGATGGAGGTGTGTTCCATGCCCTCTTCCACGACCTGGAACTGCCAGTTGAAGGTCTGCATGACCTGCACGATGGTGTTGCAGATCAGGATGATGGTGGCGGCCTTGATGATGTAGGCCTTGGCGCGCTCCATCATGGACTTGAAGGCGAACTTCAGGCTGGGAACTTTGAACTTCGGCAGCTCCATGATGAAGAAGGACTTTCTGTACTTGTAGCCGGTGATGGCCTTGATGAGCAGAGCGCCCAGGAAGATCAGGACTAGGCCGAAGAAATAGCTCAGGGTGCTGACCCAGCCGGCGCCGGAGAAGAACGCACCGGCGAACAGGGCGATGACGGGGATCTTGGCGCCGCAGGGGATGAAGGTGGCCAGCATAGAGGGGGCTCTTCTCTCACGCTCGTCGCGGATGGTGCGGCAGGACATGATCGCCGGGATGCCGCAGCCGGTGCCGATGACGACGGGGATGACGGATTTGCCGGAGAGACCGACGCGCTTG